>JAAXIL010000253.1:234-4194 GCA_012270355.1 Psychrobacter sp. | reverse complement strand
CGAGGTAATTGCTGATGGACCGCTCAATCCAGATGATATTTTGCGTCTGCAAGGCGAAACTGCTCTTGCCAATTATATCGTGAATGAAGTGCAGGACGTGTATCGCTTACAAGGCGTGAAAATTAACGATAAGCACATTGAGGTGATTATTCGTCAGATGCTTCGTAAAGTAGAAATCACCGACGGTGGTGATTCAAACTACTTTAAAGGCGACCAAGTTGAATATGCGGACGTGATTGCGACTAATGAGAAGCTGTTAGCGGAGGATAAGTTTCCTGTCTCATTCGAGCGTCAATTGCTCGGTATCACCAAAGCCAGCCTTGCTACCGAAAGCTTCATCTCAGCGGCATCGTTCCAAGAAACGACTCGAGTGCTGACTGCTGCTTCAGTGACGGGTAAAGTCGACGAGCTACGTGGCTTGAAAGAAAACGTGGTAGTGGGTCGCTTGATTCCTGCGGGTACGGGTTTGGCATATCATCAAAATCGCAAGCAACAGGCTGAGCCTGAAGCCTACGACGTACAAAGTGCGATGGATGAAGCGTTTGATGACACTTTAGATGTGAAAGCTGAAACGGCAACGCAAGGATTCACTAGCTTTGATGAGCAGTTTGCTCAAGAGTTAAGTCAAGATAAGCCAGAGGCTTAATGTTTTCACTGTGATCCAAGCAGAAAAGCCAGCGTGATGCTGGCTTTTTTTTTAGGAATTTTTTAACCTTTTTTCGCTCAAAGGTAATCCGATTTAACTTATTAATTTCAAAATATTAAAAATATCTTGTCATACAAAAGTTGATTGCATTATAGTGTCAGCTTACGCGTTGAATTACGCATTGAATACATTTGGTGATATTGTCGCAAACTTACACCAAATTTAGCGATTTTTAAGTTCTGTTTGAACAAGTCTAAGGGAATTAGACGTTCGATCTTTATCAATGTTTATAAGTGCATTGTTGATAAGAACATTATCTTTTTAAGGATAAGGCTATGTGGAAAAACATGGGATTGACGGGCAAAATTCTCGTTGCAATGGCTTTGGGTATTGCCTTAGGTCTGTTTTTTAATTTATCGGGTCTGGGTGCCGAGGGCAGTTTTGTAGACACCTATATTGTGCAAGGCTTATTTGGCATCATCGGTAAGTTATTTGTTAACTCATTGAAGATGCTGGTTGTTCCGCTCGTACTTATTTCGCTCATCTGTGGAGTTTGCGGTATCGGCGACATTCGCTTACTGGGACGCGTGGGTGGCAAAACCTTCGCCATTTATATGATGACAACGGCTCTAGCGATTGCAACTGCCATTGGGCTAGGCTCATTGTTTGGTATTGGAACGGGCATGACCATCAGTTCAGACGCCAACTTTGAAGCCAAAGAAGCCCCACCACTTGCCGAAGTATTTGCCAATATCATTCCTTCTAACCCCATCAGTGCGATGGCAAATGGCGATATGCTGTCCATCATTTTCTTTGCCATCCTAATCGGGATTAGTATTTTGATGGTGGGTAAGCCGGCTAAAGGATTGGTGCAAAGCCTAGAGCTCATTAACGAGGTCATCCTAAAAATGGTGACCATCATCATGAACCTTGCTCCCTATGGCGTATTTGCTTTGCTTGTTAAGGCAATGAGTGAGTTGGGACTTGGCTTGATTGGGCAGTTGTTGGGCTATGTTGCCGTGTTGGTCGGTTCGCTGGCATTCCATTATTTCATCACCATGATGATTGTCCTCAAAGTTTTCTCAGGGCTGTCCATCAAGACCTTTTTGGCAAAAATGCGAGAGGTTCAGATTTTCGCGTTTAGTACGTCAAGTTCGAATGCCACCATTCCTGTGACCCTTCGCACCGTTACCAAACGCATGGGCGTGAACAACTCGGTGGCGTCGTTTACCGTGCCATTTGGTGCAACCATTAACATGGACGGCACGGCAATCATGCAAGGGACGGCGACCATCTTTATTGCCAATATTTATGGCATTGATTTGGGCATTACCCAATATCTGACGGTTATCCTAATGTCGGTGCTTGCGTCCATCGGGACGGCTGGTGTACCAGGGGTAGGCTTGATTATGCTGTCGATGGTATTTGCTCAAGTTGGTTTGCCGATTGAAGGCATTGGTTTGATCCTAGGCGTTGACCGCTTGCTTGATATGCTTCGCACCGCGGTGAACGTCGGTGGCGATGCGGCAGTGACGACCATTGTGGCGAAGTCTGAAGGCAAGATGGACTTGGCGGTATTCGGTGACCCGAACGCAGGCACAAAAGACGTGTTTGATGGTCATATTGACCCAGAGAATGAAAAAGAATTTTCAACGGTATTGAATGATGGCAAAATGGGCAGTGACTATGATGTTAGGTAGGTCGTTTTGCCATAACATTTTTTGCTATTGAGCTTTGAAGACCTAAATTTAGAAAATCCCAAATTTCGGTTTGGGATTTTTTTATTGTATTTATTGCAAACGTTCTACCCAATGACAGTTATCCCATCACATATTTGCCGACCATCGCCAAGCAAACCAGAACAATCACGGGGCGAATGAGTTTGCTGCCACCCTTGACGACCATGTGTGAGCCAGCATACGCTCCCAGCGTCTGTCCTACCATCATGGCGAGCCCTACCGTCCACAAAATCTTGCCACCAATCACAAAAAAGATGACGGAGGCAATGTTGGTGGCAAAATTAAGCACCTTTGCTGCCCCTGTCGCCTCGACAATTTCTCGTCCTCGCAACGCAACATTCCCAAGCGAAAAGAACATGCCCGTGCCAGGACCAATGTAGCCATCATATAATCCAATCAGCGGAGCAACAATCTTTTGCCAAGCGGATTCACTGATGCGAGGTTCGGCTTCTACTTCACCCAAATTGGGGGCGAACAGGGTGTAAATACCAATGGCGGCAATTAAAAATGGAATCACCTTCTCTAACATTTCGGGCGGCGACAATTGTACCAATATCGTGCCAATCACCGAGCCAATAAACGCCCCAATGATGGCTCGCTTGATGGTACGGGGGTTCACCACGCCTTTTTTTATCATCGTGAGCGAAGCAGCAAAAGACCCTGAGCAGGCTTGCAGTTTGTTGGTACCGAGAGCAAATACAGGTGGCACATTGGCAAGGAGCAGAGCAGGGATGGTGAGCAGACCGCCGCCGCCTGCGATGGCATCAATAAATCCTGCGATGGTAGCCACAGCAGTGAGCATCAAAATGATTTCTAACGAGAGTTGAATGTCCATAGCGAGGCGTTTTATTGGTATTTTAAGAATAAGCCACTATACCGAAAACGGCTCTATTTTGCTTCCCTCATGTCATCAAAACGAGCGAAATTTTCCCCGTATTTCCCCTTTTCTGCTACCATGTTTTCAAACCCAAAATTGTGAACGATGAGATAGAGCTATGGCAATCCGCAAGGTCAAAGAGTTTTTGCAGTTTGAGGCAGCAGGTGGCATTGTATTGGCAGTGGCAGCCCTGTTAGCCATGATTGTGGCAAACTCGCCCCTTTATGAGTGGTATCAAGCCTTCATTCATGCCCCCGTTGCCATTCAAATTGGCGACTTTAGCATCGACAAAGATGCTCATCACTGGATTAACGATGGCTTGATGGCGATTTTCTTCTTTTTGGTGGGGTTAGAACTCAAGCGAGAAGTGTTGGTTGGTGAGCTGTCCAATATCAAACAAATCATCTTGCCGGCGGCGGCTGCGGTGGGAGGGATGGTAGTGCCTGCCCTCATCTATGTGGCATTTAACTTTAATAATCCCGAATTTTTAAACGGCTGGGCGATTCCTGCGGCGACTGACATTGCGTTTGCCATTGGTATTTTGAGTTTGCTCGGCAGTCGTGTGCCGAATTCGCTCAAGGTGTTTTTGGTGTCGATTGCCATTTTCGATGACATTGGGGCGATTTTGATTATTGCGTTGTTTTACACCAATCAGTTGTCGATTGAATCGCTGATGATAGCGGGGATGTGCTTACCAT
>JAAXIL010000253.1:0-224 GCA_012270355.1 Psychrobacter sp. | reverse complement strand
CTTCGCCCTCTCTGCTTATCGGGATAAAGATGTGGGCCGCCGTGCTAAAATCGGGCATTCATGCGACATTGGCAGGCGTCATTTTAGCTTTGTTTATTCCTATGACCGACAAAAATGACCCCGAACACTCCCCACTTGAAGAGCTTGAGCATGATTTGCACAGCACGGTAGCGTTTGGTATTTTGCCGATTTTTGCCTTTGCAAATGCGGGCATTGCGTTGCAT
>JAAXIL010000235.1 GCA_012270355.1 Psychrobacter sp. | reverse complement strand
AAATGAGTGGAAGAATATAAGCCGATGGAAAACCATTTTGTGTCACGACGTCTTTTTGGGCTGGCATCAACGGCTCTAAATCGTAGGGCACGTCCATTTGGAAAATTTTGGCAGACCCAAGCAGACGTTCGGTGTGGTCTTTTAAGCGAAAAATGGCGGTGCGTCCGTCTTCAGTTTGGTAGGCACGCAGTCCTTCAAACACTGCCATACCATAATGCAAACTGTGAGTGAGCACATGGGTTTTGGCATCTTTGACCTCAACCATTTCACCGTTATACCAAAGTTTGCCGTCCATTGTTGCCATGCTCATAGAGGTTTCCTGTTTACTTTATCATCAAAAATTTTGGAATGGGTCAGTATATCATTAAATGCTTATTTTTTAACAAGCGTTAATCGTTACCGCCCACCAATTTTATCTGTCCAAATTTGTTGCACATAATCACGAGTCTCACACCAAAGCGTCTCATCCACTTGCACGTCTTCTTCAGCCAATGCAAGTTGATGCATGGCAGCCCTCAGCCGTAAATAAGCATCAGTCAATCCCTCGCACACTTCAGTTTCCCACACGCCAGCGTCGCTAATACTTTCAAAAATTCGTACATTATCGCTCCATGTGGTTAGGCTCGGATGGGTTTGAGCATACGCCAACACAGCAAATTGAGCCATAAACTCAATATCCACAATTCCGCCTGCATCTTGCTTTAGATGAAACTTGCCTTGCGAGCGATCAACCGCATCACTGCCCAAATGGTCTTGCATTTTTGCCCGCATCTCACGCACGTCGGTTTTCACGCCTTCTATGTCACGCTCTTTGCACAGCATGGCTTCACGAATACGATTAAAAGTTGCCATCACCTTGGCATCACCACAAATCGCCCGTGCACGCACCAACGCTTGATGCTCCCACGCCCACGCTTTTTCGAGTTGGTAATGCTCAAACGACTTGGCAGAAACCACCATCATGCCAGCATTACCCGACGGACGTAGTCGCATATCAATTTCATAAGCCCGACCGTCTCGGGTTTGAGTGTTCAGGTAGGTCATGAGTTTTTGGGCAAGGCGGGCGGCAAACTTCATGCCACTGACAGGTTTTGCACCTGTGGTCATCGCCTGCTCGTTGATTTGATGGATAAACACCAAATCAAGGTCAGAGGTATAGGACATTTCAATGCCACCGAGTTTGCCATAGCCAATGATGGCAAAGCCGTTGTCAGCCTCGCTGACGGGTTCGCCACGCTGATTGATGGGATAACCGTGTCGCTTGACCAGCTCGCTAAATGCCCGCTCTAATGCCGTGGCTAAAATCACCTCGGCAATGTGCGTGAGTGAATCGGAGACCTTCATGATGGGCCGTTCGGCAATGACATCGCTAGCAGCAACGGCAAGCACTTGATTGTGCTTAAATAATCTGAGTACACTGAGCAAAGTTTCTTCATCACCCGTTTCTACCCGTAGCAGACGCTGGCGTAAAATGTCGGCAAGCTCGGCTTTGTCGGGCAAATGGCGGTAGCGTTGTTGTAAAAATGAGTCGAGTAGCACGGGATATCGGGCAAGCTCCCCTGCAATCCAAGGACTGGCAGACAGCATGGGCATCAGCTCACTGGTAGCATTCGGATTTTCAGACAGCATCACCAAATAAATAGAGCGACGGCAAATGGCTTCTAGTAACGTAATGAGGCGAGGCAAAGCCAGATTGACCAGCCCCTGTTTGCGTTCGTGCTCAATCAAAGCATGCAACAACACGGGATATGCCTCATCCAAACGAGTGCGTGCCTCCTCCGACAGATTTTTGACCAATTTACTTTGCCAAAACGCCTGCAATCGCTCTCGGTTTTTGGGCGTTAGCATCTTATTTAACGTTTTGGCATCGTCGGCATCGCTTTGGCTGGTTGGCGTATCGGCAGGGCTTTGCCGTTCGGTCACCATACGGTCAAATGGCACGCTAACATTATGCCGATGCTTATTGAGAGCGTTTAAAAAATCGTCGTATTTTGCAAACCCAAGCGTTTGGGCAAGGTTGTTTTGCCAAGTCGCATCATTCGGTAATTGCTGGGTCTGCTGATCGTTAATCGCCTGTATGCCGTGTTCCACTCGCCGTAAAAACCGATACGCCTGTTCAAGATTGGCATAAGTTTCATCATCGAGTAAATCCAACTCATGCAATTCACGCATGGCGTTTAGGCAAGCCTTGACCTCAAGCTGGGGATGCCGTCCGCCATAAATGAGCTGAAACGCCTGCACCACAAATTCCACATCCCGAATGCCCCCTGCCCCAAGTTTGACATTGTCGGGGTCTTGGCGTTGCACCACTTGATTTTGAATCAGGGTTTTCATTTCCCTTAACGCAGAAAACGCACTGTAATCGACGTAATAGCGAAAGACAAACGGACGAATCAGCTCGGTTAATTGTTTGGCGAAATTATCGCCAATAGTATTGACCACTCGAGCTTTGAGCCACGCAAACCGCTCCCACGCCCGCCCATGTTTGGCAAAGTATTTTTCTAATGCGGACAGATGAATCGCCAAGTCACTGCCATCGCCCCAAGGACGCAGACGCATGTCCACCCGAAACACGAAGCCATCCGCGGTGTTTTCATCGAGCAATTTGATGATGCCTTGTCCAAGGCGAGTCATAAAACGTTTGCTGTCGATACATTTTGTGCCGTTCTCCCGACTGCCTGTGGTTTCGCCCCGAGCTTGATGCACAAAAATGAGGTCAATATCACTAGACAAATTTAGCTCCCGAGCCCCAAGTTTGCCCATCGCAAAAATCGCCATGTCGTCGTCCACCCACTCGCCCTTTTCGTTGCGATAACGAGGCTTGCCGTAACGTTTAACAAGATTTTGCCACGTATAACTCTTAGCAAAATTCAGGCACGCATCGGCAAAGTCGGACAATTCATCGGTGAGTTGCTCGAGGCTAATCAAGCCCAGTGCATCTTGCCAAATCCATCGCACCATCAGCAGTTCTCTAAGCTGTCGCAAACCTCGCATGACCTCAACCTCTTCGGCAGGTTGCATCATATCATCGAGCGTATAATCATCGATAAGATCCGCAATTTGCTGGCGGGTCAACGTGGCATTGAGCGGATAATTTTGCAAAAACGCTCGCACGATGGCAGTCTTTTGTTGCCAAACCTCAAAAGCGAAACGGCTGGCGATATCTAATCGAGCGACGTTTTCACCAGCATCGGATAAGTCGATTGGGTCATTGGGGGGGGTGATGTTAAACGGTGATTTAACAGTAGAAAGTTGGTTATTATCTGGCATATCGGTGTCTGGCATAGTATGCAAAATTTTGGTCAGATGAATTTTATAATTAGACTATCACAGTCACAGCAAACAATGTTATTGGTTCGTTGCATAAGGTTAGGTATTTCAACCACTGTCACAAATCATAGCTTCCATCCAATGGCTGACCTGCAAAATCTATCCGTCATCCTTTTTACCCGTGCTACAATACGCCCAATTTTTTATTCACAACCTATTTATTATTAAGAGACAACTCCATGGGCTTTAATTGTGGCATCGTTGGCTTGCCAAACGTCGGCAAATCCACCCTATTTAACGCACTCACCAAAGCAGGCATCGCCGCTGAAAACTTTCCCTTTTGTACCAAAGACCCCAACACGGGCATCGTGCCTGTGCCAGACCCACGTCTTAACAAACTGGCTGCCATCGTAAACCCTGAAAAAACCATTCCGACCACGATGGAATTTGTGGACATTGCAGGGCTAGTCGCTGGGGCATCGCAAGGTGAAGGCATGGGCAACCAGTTTTTAGCAAACATTCGAGAGACGGATGCGATTGCTCATGTGGTGCGGTGTTTTGATGATGACAATGTGGTGCATGTGGACGGACGAGTCAGCCCGATTGATGACATCGAAACCATCAATACCGAACTGGCACTCGCCGACTTAGAAGCGGTAGAACGTGCCATCACCAACCTAGGTAAAAAAGCCAAAGGCGGTGATAAAGAGGCGAAAGCTGTGCTTGCCGTGTTTGAAAAAATCCAGCCGTTGTTGGCAGACGGCAAACCTGCACGTTTGGCGGGCATTGATGATGACGAGAAAAAACTCATTAGAAGTTATGGTTTAATCACCCTCAAGCCCACCATGTATATTGCCAACGTCAGCGAAGAAGTTTTTGAGGACAATCATTATTTGGAAGCAGTTGAAAACTACGCCAGAGGAGAAGATGACATTCTTT
>JAAXIL010000038.1 GCA_012270355.1 Psychrobacter sp. | reverse complement strand
GTGGATTGGCTAAAGCGTTTGATAGGGTTTGCGACGGTAAGCCATGAGTCCAACTTGGCGTTGATTGAGGATGTCCAAAGATTTACGCATTCTTTAGGGCTTGAGCCCGTTTTAACTTTTAATGCCGAGCGTACAAAAGCAAATTTATTCGTGACCGTGCCAGCGGGTCAGTCGCAAACTGTTCAATCACAGTCACAGATGACGGGTGGCATTGTGCTGTCGGGGCATACCGACGTTGTACCTGTTGCAGGGCAAGCATGGACGAGTGACCCATTTTGTGCCGAGGTGCGAGATAGCAAGTTATATGGACGAGGGGCGTGCGACATGAAAGGGTTTATCGCGTGCACCCTTACCATGTTGCCCAAAGCGGTTGCCTTATCGCAAGCAGGTCAGTTGTCCCGCCCCGTGCATGTGGCGTTGTCATTTGACGAAGAAGTCGGCTGTTTGGGAGCACCACTCATGTTAGCGGACTCGCAAAAGCGGGGTATTTCGCCCGAATATTGTATTGTCGGTGAACCGTCGATGATGCGAATGGTGACGGCTCACAAGGGCATTTCGGTGTTTCGCTGCCGAGTGCATGGCAAATCTGCCCATTCCTCCTTGCCCCCTCAAGGCGTGAACGCCATCAGCTATGCCAGCAAACTCATTGGCTTTATTGATGAATTGGCAGGTGAGTTTGCTCAAACCAATGAACAAACTGCTGATGACCGCTCAAGCTATGATGCCCTGTTCGATGTGCCCTATGCCACGCTATCGGTGGGAACCATTCAAGGAGGAACGGCAACCAATATCGTGCCGAACTTGTGTGAGTTTACCTTTGATTATCGTAACTTGCCTAGCATGACGACAGACGCAATCTTAACACCAATCCCTGCCAAAATTGAAGCACTTAGCGAGCAGATGCAAGCAGTCGATGAGGGTGCTTGCATCGAAATTGAGAAGTTTGATGACGTGACAGCGATGACTGACAGCGACAGCGATGCATTACAAAAATTAGTGGCAGGGTTGACCGATGATGATACCCGCACCAAAGTTGCCTATGCTACCGAAGGCGGGCAGTTTACCAATGCGGGTATTCCAACCGTGATTTGTGGACCAGGAAGCATCGAGCAAGCTCATAAAGCTGATGAGTGTGGCAGCCTAGACCAGCTAGCCCAATGTGACGAATTTTTGGCGAAGCTGATTGCCTCTTTGTAGGCGGTTTGAGTTGTAAGCGATTTAAGGAAAAGTCATTTGTATCTCAAATTTGAGTCATTAACGTGAGAGAAATAATCTTTTAACGCAATCAGCCAAGCCTCTTCCTTGGCTTTTTTATTGATGAAATAGGGCTTAAATTTAGCGGTGTGTCTCGACACAAAACTTAGGAATATGTTACGCTGTCCTCAAGTCCATAACCTCAATCAACGCCGTAGAGGTTTTTCTTTCCTGCCGTGCTTTTAGTAGTCAATAAAAGCCACAATCGCAGAGCCAACAAAGAAGAAGGCAGTGGATTGATTCACGTCAATCGTGAATAAAACGTAATCTGTTACGTTTTGCTTGTTTCTTATGCGTCATTTGATTTTGTGATGTGGCAATTTTGTTCACTCAAAGCCAGCTCCATAAAATTCAAATGCCGTCTTTGGTGGTCACTTCCGTGCTATCCTTGTTGGCTAACACTCGCATTGCAAATCTTTTTGCAATAGCTTGCAATCTTCCAGCATTTCTCAGCACATTGTCATAATGATCATCAATGTATTTGGTTGTTTTTGTTCACTGTTTTTTTGTGTTCAGTATCTCTGAATTGCTCACAAGGAAGTTGCTATGCTCGATCTGTCTGCTACCCAAAACCATACCTCTCACACCTTACAAACCTCAACCAAACCCCCGTTTAAGACCGATTTATTCTATCCGCAAAATCCCATTGGTTTTGATCCAACCGAACTGATAGATCCGGGTTATATCAACCGTCCGAGCCGTGAATTATTTTCGTTTATCTCGCCCTTATATAGCGTGGCGGAAGAGGCGTGGTTGGATAAGCTGTTGCCCCTCGCCAAGCCTCGTTCTGGTGATACAAACGGCGTGTCAGATGAGCGAGAAGCCATCGCTGAGCAAACCCGCCAGTTGGTTGAGTACGTTCGTAACAACGACGATGCGGTGAAGATGGTAGATGCCTTGCTACTTGAATATAGCCTCGACACAACCGAGGGAATATTGCTGATGAGTTTGGCAGAAGCCTTGATTCGAGTGCCAGACAATCGAACTGCCGATGCGTTGATTCAAGACAAAATGAGCGTGGCGGATTGGAAAAAACACCTCAAGGATGACAATGGATTTATGGTCAATGCCTCAACATGGGGATTGATGATGACGGGCAAGGTGGTGAGCATTGATGAGAACACGACCGCATCAAACTTTCTTGACCGCATGACTAAAAAAATGGGCGAACCTGTGATTCGCAGTGCCATGCAACGAGCCATGAAAATCATGGGGCATCAGTTTGTATTAGGGGAATCAATTGAAGGGGCGAAACACAACAGCAAGCCCTATCGAGAGAAGGGCTATACCTATTCATTCGATATGCTTGGCGAAGCGTCGGTGACCGATGACGATGCAGAAAAGTATTTTCAGGCGTACCTAAAAGCCATCAAAAACACGGCAAGTATCCAGGTAAAAGCAGGCATGCCAAAGCCGTCGGTATCCATCAAATTATCTGCCTTGCACCCCCGTTATGAAGCGACGCAAAGCGAGCAGGTGCTGGGCAAATTGCGTCAGCGGTGCCTACTGCTCATCGAGGCAGGGCGAGACGTGGACGTGGACATTAGCATCGATGCCGAGGAAGCTGACCGCCTTGAGATTTCGCTCAAACTGTTTGAGTCACTATATCGGGATAGCATGACACAAGGCTGGGACGGATTAGGCATTGTGGTACAAGGGTATTCCAAGCGGGCGATTGCGGTGCTGGCGTGGCTGGCGAGCCTTGCTCGTGAGGTGGGCGACCGCATTCCCGTGCGATTGGTAAAGGGGGCGTATTGGGACTTTGAAATCAAACTCGCCCAACAAAAAGGCTTTCGAGGCTACCCCGTGTGGACCCGCAAAGAAGGCACGGACACCGCCTATTTGGCATGTGCCAGATTCTTATTAAGTGAGCATTTAGAAGGGCTGATTTGGGCACAATTTGCCACGCACAACGCCCACACCTTAGCGTCGATTATGACCATGAGCAAACAAGCGGGTAGTTGCCAGCACTTTGAGTTCCAACGCTTGCACGGCATGGGCGATGCGTTATATGACCATATTTTGCAAACCTACCAAATCCCTGTGCGGATTTATGCCCCCGTGGGTGCTCACAAAGATTTACTACCGTATCTGGTGCGTCGCTTGCTTGAGAATGGGGCAAACAGCTCGTTTGTGCATCAACTGCTCGATAAATCCTATCCCGTCGAAAAATTAACGGTGCACCCCTATGACAAGCTCACCGCTCATGAGCAGTTGTCCAATCCTCGAATTCCAAGTCCGCTCGATATTTATCATGGGCGTTTGGCAGGGTTTGGTCCAAACATTTTTGTGCAGTCGCAGTGGCAACCGTTTAAGCATGCCATTGATGCTGAGATTGCAGATATAACCGCCAATCCGCTAACTGTGCAAAGCATTGTACATAGCCTTGTGCAAAGCAATGACATGGACAGCGAAAACTTAAACATCGTCACCGCCCCATTTGACCATAATCGCCCCGTCGGGCAAGTGGCGTTTGCGACTTCCGAGGTGGTCACTCAAGCGATAGACGATGCGGTAAATGGCGTTGATGCGTGGCAAAACACACCCGTCAATGAGCGGGCAAATATTTTGCGTCGCATTGCTGATTTGTATGAAGAGAATTACGCCCGTTTTATGGCGTTGTGCCATCTTGAGGCAGGCAAAACCACGCAAGATAGCATTGATGAAGTGCGAGAGGCGGTGGATTTTTGTCGATATTACGCCGATGAAGCCGAACGCTTGGCAAGTCAGACGCATGAGTTTACTGACTTGACGGGCAAAACGGTGATGCAAAAACGAATCGGGCGAGGGGTGATGGTGTGTATCAGCCCGTGGAACTTTCCGCTTGCCATTTTTACAGGACCAATTGTGGAAAGTTTTGTTGCAGTCAATACCGTCGTTGCCAAATCTGCCGAGCAAACCAGTTTGATTGCCCATTTTGCGGTGTCGCTGATGCGTAAGGCAGGCGTGCCAACCTCTGCCTTACAATTGGTGCTAGGGGCAGGGGAAGTCGGGGCGACATTGACAGGTTCGGATATGATTGCTGGGGTGATTTTTACGGGATCAACGCAGACGGCTCAGCGTATCTATCCGTCTTTACAGTGACCACCACAATCTAAGTCACTGGCGTCA
>JAAXIL010000217.1:549-4366 GCA_012270355.1 Psychrobacter sp. | reverse complement strand
TTAATGTTCTTTTGTCTATCAAAGCAATATCTTGCCAGTTAAAAATATGAAATCCATTATTTTTATTGAGGCTATAAAAGTTTTCATTTATTAACGCCCGCCACTTTATTTGAGTCTTATCAATCTCATAAAACGGGTCATGTCGCATGGACTTTAAAGCATTTATGATCGTAATAATTGCTAGCACAAATGCCACAATGATGACGAGCCAATCTAAATCATCTAATTCCGTATAAAATATCATGTAGCAACATGTCAGTATTAAAAATGCTGAAACCATTGCTCCACCTACGCCAAAGCTCTGACCATTGTATAATTGTAAGAAGGTGTTTTTAGGTAGCATTAGCTGATAAAAACCTCTTCTATCAAACTTACCAACTGCCGAGCAATGTCCGTTTTGCTCGCTTTTGCCAACGCCACCGCATTTTTTTGATACTTATCTGCAAAAAATATCGTCATGGCATTGTCATCACTGGCAAAGCCGATGTCTGAGCGGGACACATCATTACACGCAATCATATCCAGTTTTTTCTTGTCCAATTTGCCTTTGGCATAGCTTTCGACGTCTTGCGTTTCGGCGGCAAATCCAACCGTAAACAAATCAGGAAAATCATGCGAAATCGTCGCCAAAATGTCGGGATTTTTTACTAAATCTAGCGTCATCGTATCAGCGGATTTTTTGAATTTTTGACGTGCTTTCTCTATGAGGCGTGACTCCGCAACGGCGGCGGTGGCAATAAAAATATCTGCTCCGTTTTCAACCGCATTCTGACAGGCGTCTAACATATCCATCGCCGATGCCACATCAATACGCTGCATTCCCAGCGGTGTGGGCAGGGTAACCGTTTTGCCAGCAATTAGCGTCACGCTTGCTCCCGTCTGCTGGCACGCTTTAGCTAAGGCAAAGCCCATCTTGCCACTGGAGTGATTAGACAAATATCTCACAGGGTCAATCGCCTCCACCGTTGGTCCTGCCGTAATCACTACCCGTTTACCATGCAAAATCTGTGATTTATTTGGCTGGTATGAAGAGGAACGCCCTTGTAAAAAAGTTTGGATATATTCAAACAAGAATTCAGGCTCGGGCAAACGTCCTGCTCCCACATCGCCACACGCTTGTTCTCCGCTGGCAGGGTCAATCAATTGATAGCCCAAATCTTGTAGAGTTTGCACATTCATCTGCACCGCAGGGTGTGCCCACATTTGCTGATTCATGGCGGGGGCAACCAGCACATAAGCCGGCGTGGCAAGACAAACCGTAGTGAGTAAATCATCAGCTATACCGCTAGCCAGCCGTGCCAGTGTATTTGCCGATGCAGGGGCAATTACCACTAAATCTGCCCATTTTGCCAGTTCGATATGCCCCATGCCCCGCTCGGCTGTCTCATCAAGCAGTTCGGTATGCACCTCATTGCCCGTCAGGGCTTGCAAGGTCAACGGTGTGATAAAAGCTTTTGCTCCCTCCGTCATAATCACTCGTACTTCATGACCTGCTTTAATAAGCAGTCGAGCAAGTAGTGCAGACTTATAGGCGGCAATGCCCCCTGTGATGGCGAGAAGGATATTTTGTGAGGGTGGGGTGGCAGTTTTTGTCATAAGTAAAAGTCTAATAGAGGCATGCAGTAAGGCAGTTTAAGTTGGCGTATGGTAACAAGATACCGCATAATTGGGTATTGTTCTGCAAGAATAAGACAAAGTATGTCCGACAAATCAGCTGTTGAAACGACTGCTAAACCGACTATTAAATCTTCTAACAAACTTTCTATCAAAGACTGGCATGAAGACGATCGCCCTCGAGAAAAGTTACTGAAATTTGGAGCAGAGCATCTCACCGATGCCGAAATTTTAGCGATTTTTTTACGCACAGGCACGAAAAATCAATCCGCCATTGAATTAGCTCGCTCGCTGATTGATGAATTTGGCTCACTTGCTGAGTTGCTTGCAAGTCCCAGCAAGGACGTGCTGGCGTGTCATGGCATGGGCGTTGCCAAATACGCCCAAATAATGGCAAGCCTTGAGATGGGCAAACGCTACCTCGCCAGTCAGCTTGCCGTTGGCGACACGCTAAATCGCACGCAAGCGGTAAAAGACTATGTTGCGACCCAGTTGCGGAGCGAAACTGGAGAGGTGTTTGCCGTGTTGTGTTTGGATAATGGCTTAAAACTAATTGACTATAGCGTGTTATTTGTGGGTGGTATCGACCGTTGTGCGGTGTGCATCAAGCAAACCTTACGTCATGCCCTCAAACACGCGGCAAGTCATCTCATGGTCGCTCAAAATCACCCCAGCCAACCCCCTGAACCTTCGCGCGTTGACCGAAAATTAACCTCCGAACTATTTGAAGCCTGTCAGCTTATCGACTTGCATCTTATTGACCACATCATCGTGGGACGTAATGCCACGTTATCTTTTGCCGAAGCTGGCTTGTCTCCGTTTGAAGTTTGAGAGCCTAACGGAACAAGTGATTACTAAAAAATCACATTTTAATACGGTTTAGGGCTTGCCATCGATGCCAGTCGATAAGATACTTTTTAGGTCGGGTTTGCAGTTTTGCTAAACAGTGATTACCTCAAAAAATCATTTATAAATCGTAATCTAAAAAAAAAGGGTATCGTCATGACATTTATAGAGTTGTTATTATTTGCTGTTCTCATTCAAATGGTCGCTCTGCTGACCGTGTTTTTGCTCGGCATGAGTATGTTCACAGGGGCAGTGAGTTTGACTACGGTTGCCGTTGTCGCCTTTATGCTCTCGCCCACTTCGGCAATTTTGGGGGCACCACTGGTTATCGCCAGTGCGTTATTGCTGATTAAACCGCTAAGAATGTCGCTCATCACTAAGCCCGTGTATAAGCTACTCGCAAACGCCATGCCCTCCATGAGCGACACCGAGCGTGAAGCGTTAGACGCTGGCACAAGTTGGTGGGAAAAAGATTTGTTTATGGGTAGCCCTGACTGGAAAAAATTCGCCAGTTATCCCTTCCCAAAATTGTCGCAAGAGGAACAGTCGTTTATTGATAACGAAGTTGAAACCTTATGCGACATGCTTGATGAGTGGCAAATCCATCACCACGACAAAGATTTGTCGCCACAGGCTTGGCAATATATCAAAGATAACGGCTTTTTGGGCTTGATTATTCCCAAAGAATATGGCGGACGTGAATTTACCTCTTATGCTCAAAGCCGAGTGATGAGCAAAATAGCCTCACGCTCCTTGACTGCTGCCGTGACTTGCATGGTGCCAAACTCACTTGGTCCAGGCGAGCTTTTGATGCACTATGGCACTGAGGCACAAAAAAATCGCTGGTTGCCAGGTCTTGCCAAAGGTGAAGAAATCCCATGCTTTGGTTTAACTGGTCCTGAAGCGGGCTCGGATGCGGGGGCAATTCCCGACACGGGCGTGGTGTGCTATGGCGAGTATGAAGGCAAACGCACGCTTGGGCTAAACATGAACTTCTCCAAACGCTGGATTACGCTTGCCCCTGTGGCGACCGTGGTTGGCTTGGCGTTTAAACTCTATGACCCTGACGGCTTGCTCAAGGACATTGGGGCTCAAAAGACCAATGACGATGGCTCACCGATGACCGATTATGGCATCACTTGTGCTCTTGTTCCTGCCGATTATCCTGGCGTGGTGACCGGTCCTCGCCACAACCCAGGCTCACCTTTTATGAATGGTACGGTGGTTGGCAAAGATGTGTTCATTCCGCTTGAGTTTATCATCGGTGGCATTGACAATGCGGGCAAAGGCTGGCGGATATTCATGCATTTCTTAAGTTTATATCTAGAAAAAACCATTAACAAAAAAAAAAAAAAAA
>JAAXIL010000217.1:0-539 GCA_012270355.1 Psychrobacter sp. | reverse complement strand
ATATTCTGGAAGAATTATTATTTAGTGTCTTGATTTTTGATTTTGTTCTATTTGCGACTGCTCGTATAGCCTGTATTACATATATTCTAGAAGCCTTCCGCCATATGGTCACCTGCGGACTCAATCAAGGTGGCACGCCATCGGTCATGACGGCAATGGCAAAATATTATGCCACCGAAACCATGCGTGGCGTGGTGAATGATGGCATGGATATCGTAGGTGGACGAGCCATTCAGATTGGTCCTCGCATGGTCCTAGCCCTGATGTATCAAGACATTCCTGTCTCCATCACAGTGGATAGGGAAAATAGTCTTGAAAGGATTCGTGTTTTCTAAGAACAGATTTCAGTGAGATTATCGCCAACTGAACCTATTCATCCAGATTCCGAACCAAATCAGGAGGTTTCAGCACCAGAACCAGCACCATCCCCAGGCAAATCCCCAACACCGAGCCCAACAGCGTCGCCATCACCAGCACATACGACATCGGCATGAACATCAAGATGGGGTGGGGGGGGGCCGGGGGGGGGGGCGGGGGGG
>JAAXIL010000158.1 GCA_012270355.1 Psychrobacter sp. | reverse complement strand
TGACTGGTCTCGCCCGCCACGACATCCCGACTACTCACCCCAACTACCTGCCCTGCCTCATCAAAATTAATCTGCTCCGCATCACCAACTTGGGGCGGATTGATCGCCTGCCAATGCGACTGACTAAAGCTGTAATGTGAGCCGTCTTCGCTGATGATGGTATGTTCTCCTGTAGGCGAGGTCTGTAAAATTTTGCCTACGTGTGCGTTCGTTGTCGCCATTGCTTTGCGTCCTCGTTATTTGTAGCCTAGTTATTAGGTTATAGGCTATTTGATATGTGAATTTTTTTGAAAGATAAATACGGATATTAAGTAACCTTACTAAAACCTTAGCAAATTTGTTGATAAAAACCTATATTTAATTCATTCTCAAGTTATATTTAATGTCATTACAATAATGACAGTTTTCCTATCATTTTTGAAAAATTTAGGTACACTACCCTTTTTAGCCATCGCCTTGCGAAAGGTGTCATCATCCGATTCAAGGAACGCTTTATGTCAAATTCCACATTCCAGCCCGATTCTCAACAACATGTAGACGATAATTCATCTGCTGATCAAACCCAACCTTCAACCCCAAACTCAACCGCTGGCACCGAAAAACTGCAAAACGACCGTGCTCGGATGGTGCTCGGCTAACGGCTGCAAATGGATACGGTCATTAGCGATGGACGGGTATCCGTCAATGGCACACCTGCCACGCTTGGCGACCGAGTGGGCAAAGGGGATGAAATTCGAGTCGATGGCAGACCGATCAAATACATCAGCGAAAAAGAAAAACGCCGTCGGGTCATCGCCTATTACAAGCCTGAAGGGGAAGTATGCACCGCCCATGATGACGAAGGGCGAACGACGGTATTTGAACGTTTGCCCAAACTGACCCATGACCGTTGGGTGATGGTCGGACGCCTCGATATCAACTCGACAGGCTTGCTACTCTTCACCAATGATGGGGAACTCGCCCACCGTTTGATGCACCCTTCCAATGAAGTCATTCGAGAATATGCGGTGCGAGTGCTGGGTGAAGTCACGCCCGAGATTGCCAGCACACTCACTCAAGGGGTGATGTTAGAAGATGGCTTAGCAAAGTTTGATGACATTCAAGCAGGCGGCGGTGAAGGGGTCAACAAGTGGTATCACGTTTCGCTGAAAGAAGGTCGCCACCGTGAGGTGCGGCGATTGTTTGAGTCGCAAGGCTTAAAGGTTAGCCGATTGCTTCGAACCCGTTACGGCTCATTCAAGTTGCCAAGCACGCTCAAAACCGGGCGATACATGGAACTGGATAAGAAAGACATTCATGGCTTAACGGACTTGGTAGGCTTGCGTCCTCGCCAAGATTCGGGCGTAAAAGGCAACGCCAAACGTCGCAAAGAAAGGTTGGATAAAAAACCGCTTAAGGCGAGGAAACAACGAGGGCGGAGTAGGAAGCGATAATTTACTTCCTGCCTTTCGCATACCTTGCCATGCCTTTTAACGCCTGCAAATGTTGGCGTTGAGTCGTCTCTCTTAACATATCCAACCTCGCTTCCAACTGGTCTAAAAATTCTGCCAGTAAAAAAGTAGCTTGTTGCTCAGGTGTTGAGTTAGCATTTTGAGTGAATGGTGTGTCACGCCTACCAAACCGCATGACTTGCTCATAATCAATGAGCATTTGTGGCAACCGCTCATGCGTCATTTTATGGGCAACAAATTCATCTTCGCTGATGGGGCGGGTTGGGTGCGTTAAAGTCGATTGCTGGGCAACAATGCCTTCAAAACAGATGGTGGCTTTTGCGTCAATGCGATGAAGTTGAGCAATGAGAGAATCAGGCAGATAGTGTAGATAGCTGAGAGCACTAGGGTTATCTTGCTGAGCGTTACCAAGATTAGAAGGCGGTAAATATGGTAACGACTCTTGCTCAACGTAACGCAATGTACCTGGGGTGATGCCAGCCATACGGTGTAACGCCAGCCACGACTTTCGGGCGATAAATCCCACCGCCACGACTGCCCCACCTGTGATTGCCAGCACCATACTCACGTTTACTTACCTCGTTATCTGATTATTCACCCTAAAACGCTACTGCTCAAACCGCTCTTGCAAATAACGATTCGTTGCCAATAATTTTTGCCCGTCTTGATGATAGGACGCATCGAGCAGGTCATCAAATTGCGTGTTCACTGTATTTAGCACTTCAAGCAGAGCCTCTTTACCCGTCACGCCTGAATGTTTGATTTTAGTGTTGTCTGCCTTTTCCCCATCGAGGTCGTGCAAACGGCGATAATCCGCCACCGCCTCAGGAATGTGCTTGTCCATCAGATTTTTAATCATAATATAGGTTTCGGTCACCGCATCTTTGTCGTCAATCACGCCATCGTTGTTGGTGTCGCCATAAATCATCTTCAGCTTCTCACCTTTTTCGCTCAAGCGATCTAGCATCAGTTTGACATCGTCAGGCAAACTCTTTTCGGGAATATAACCCAATTGGGGCATGGCTTTATATTCCAGCATTTTTGGAGCAGTCAACTTTTTCACGCCACGATATCCCAGATACAGTCCTGCGGCAGGCAATACGCCATACATTACAAACATAATCATCATTGCCGTCAGTTGGGTCATGCTCGCCTCGTCATCTTGAATAAATTATCAGGGTTGTTGACGTGATATGATAGCAGATTTGCTCGTGTTCAATGGTCATTAACATGATACCAACCCAACCAATCTTTGCTGATGCCTTATCTGGGTTTGGCTTAGGGCTGTCGCTAATTTTGGCGATTGGCTCGCAAAATGCCTTTGTGCTCAAGCAAGGCTTACGCCGAGAGCACGTTTTTGCGATTTGCTTTTTTTGGGCCCTACGTCTTTCTTTTTGGATTTCGTTAGGCTTTTCAGGTTTTGGGTCGGTCACGGCTCTCTATGCGCAAGTTGTAGACATCTGCAAATTGGCAGGGGCATTGTTTTTATTGGCGTATGGGCTCATGAGTTTATATGCCAGCGTCACCAAATCGCACGCCCTCACCGCCGATGGGCAAGTGGTCAGCAGTCTAAAAAAGTCACTTCTACTCTGCTTTGGGTTTACATGGCTCAATCCGCACGTTTATTTGGATACGCTGGTGCTGGTCGGCATGGTGTCTACAGGGGCAAGTAGCAAGGTGTGGTTTGCTATTGGAGCGGTGTCGGCATCGTTTGTGTTTTTCTTTAGCTTGGGCTACGGGGCAAAATTACTTTCGCCCCTGTTTGCTAAACCCAAAGCATGGAACGTGTTAGATGCGTTTGTCGGGGTGATTATGTTGGTCTTGGCATGGAAGTTGTGGACTTCATAAACAGGGTCATAAAGGGTTTTTCGGCTCATCACCAAAAAGGATGCCAAAAAGGGTCACGCCAGCCTCTACCATAACGTCCGTAACCGTACGGATAACCATACCAAGGCATTGCCAGCCGCTCTATGTCCTGCTCACGCAAATAATAATACCGCCCCTCGCTATACGCCTTTTCTAACTTGGCAATATCAATATCAGTATTGTCTAGTGGGCAAACAGGTTGCCACGCATAGCCTTCTCGCCCAAGTTTATAAGCATTTAACTCGGTGCAAAACGTCAACAAGCCTTGCTGTCGCCCTGCTTCCCAACTTTGCCGAGCCTCATCGCCCAACGGAGCAAGCGACTGACACTGCTCAACATAACTTCCAAAATACGCCCCAGACCGCCCAAGCGACCCATCCTCTACCCCAATCGCTTGCCAATCACTGCTTTGACATTTCGCCAACTGTTCTTGCGGGGTTAGATTAGGCGTAGTAGCACACCCCACCAGCCCTACTAACCCAAACGTAAGCATCGTCGCCAAACTTGACACTTTCACCTGATAAGCCATCATTGCATTCCTTTTTCACCATTTATTCACGTTATGGTCAAAGTCAAATAAACTCGCAACAAGACAGACGAACGAAGTCGTATCAATCATAGGTCAAACAAGCCTCACACCGTAGCGATATATTTTGACGAAGACCATAGCAGTTTAGCACAAAGGCTTTTGGCTTTTATCTGCGTGCCTCGCTATAATGAACGCAACATAAAGAGGCCTGGACGACCGCACATCAGCGACCGTATGACCAACACGAGCATCAAAACAGGCACCAAAACAGACATTGACACGAGCATAAACACAGTCATAAAAACAGGGGCAACACATGAAAACCATCTTAATCGCCAACCAAAAAGGCGGATGCGGAAAGACATCCGTCGCCATCACCTTGGCATCGGCACTGGCAAATCAAGGGCAAAGCGTGGCACTGGCAGACGCAGACCCGCAAAAATCCAGCTTAAGATGGCTTAAATCCCGCCCCGACACCCTCGCCCCCATCCTAAGCATCGACTGGCGAGACGATGACGACATCGGCGA
>JAAXIL010000084.1:4087-4434 GCA_012270355.1 Psychrobacter sp. | reverse complement strand
CATGCTCAAGATTTTGTCTAAGACGTCAAGATTGCTTCAAGTGTAGACTTGGATGAAGCCGCTGAAAAAAGTGACGTTGACCCTCAAGTCAAAGACGAAGCCAAAAAAGATTTGAACATGCACGGCAAAGAAAGTGCAGGCGATGGGCAGGAGAATGAAGGCGATGCGGTGACATCCAGCCTTGAGCAAGACAATCATCTGGAAGATGACGATGCCACCAATGTGTTGCCCGAAGAATTGGACGAGGAAATTTCAGGAGTTGATGATGGCAACATTAACGCCGCTGACGAGCCGATGCCCGAAGGCGAAGAGCGTGGGGGAAAACTTGAGTCGTATAAAACGTTTGT
>JAAXIL010000084.1:0-4077 GCA_012270355.1 Psychrobacter sp. | reverse complement strand
TGCAGAATAATTCGACGAGGAAATTTCAGGAGTTGATGATATCGTCAACATTAACGATGCTGACGAGCCGATGACCGAAGCCGAAGAGCGTGAGGCAAAACTTGAGGCGTATAAAACTTTTGTCGCCGAGCAAGAAAGCAAGGTCGAGATTGATTATGCGGGCATTCGGGTCAACATCGAAGCCAATGCCCTGCCGAGCCGAATGTATTTCATCATGAACGCCTTGTCCGCCATCATTGCGGGCTATGGACTGGTGATTAACTCGCCAGCGGTGGTGATTGGTGCGATGCTGGTGGCGATGATGCTCGGACCTATCACGGGCGTTGCCCTTGCCATAATTGACTATCGCATTCCCTTTTTGCGTCGGTCCTTGTTTACGGTGTTGGCAGGCGGTGGCATGGTGATTGTAATTGGTTTTATCATCGGGCTATTGCATCACGATACGCCCTTATCGAATGAGATTTTATCCCGCACTCAGCCCACGTCGATGGATTTGATGATTGCTCTAGCTGGTGGCACGGCTGGGGCTTATGCGATGATTTCCCCACATTTGTCGGTTGCTGTTGTGGGTGTGGCAGTGGCAACCGCTTTGGTGCCACCACTTGCCGCCAGTGGCATTTTGTTCGCTCATGGTGAAGGCTCGCTTGGCTTTGGGGCATTGCTGCTCGCGATCACCAACATCATCGCCATTCAGTTCACCAATGCCTTGGTGCTGTGGTTTTCAGGCTTTCGCAGGCTCATGGAAGATGATTTCAAAACCAACACCCATTTAGCATTTTTACGACGCAATGCTGTGCCACTGGTATTGCTCACTGGCATCGGGATTTATCTGTCAATCAATTTAAACACCATCGCCAGCAAACAAGCCTATGAAAATGACGTGCGAGACACCATCAGCACCTATTTTGAGGACAAAGGCAACGTACTGACCGCCACCCAGTTTCTCAACCGTGCAAACCATCAAAGCATTCGAGCGGTCATTCGGGGCGAAACCCGTCCGTCAACGCAAGATGCCCGAAATATTGAAGAGCAAATCACGCAAAAAATCGATGCCGATTATCCAGATTTGCTACCCGTACATTTGCAGTTACGATATTTACCTGTGGTGGTGATTGACTCAAGCCCCGAGCATAGCGAAGAGATTGATGCGACAGATGCGGCAATTTTGGCAGGTAAAGAATAACCCCTTTAAAACCTTCTATTAAAGTTCATAGCAAAGCGATTGATGACTGTTTAAACAAGCCTGACGCGGCAAATTTGATGAGTGACTTTAACGGTTAAAAACGTAACGTCACACGCTATCCTCAAACGCATTTATGCTAAAATTAACGGTTTGAACTATTCTGAGCCATTTACAAACATCATTACCAAGAACCAGCCCAAGGATACCCCGTGAGCCAGTCTGAACATTCTACTACTTCAACGTTATCTGTTGCCGACATACGCCAAAAATTTATCGACTTTTTTGTCAGCAAACAGCACACTCATGTGCCCTCTTCAAGCCTTGTGCCGTACAACGACCCGACGTTGCTATTCACCAATGCCGGCATGAATCAATTTAAAGATACCTTTTTGGGCATCGACAAACGGGACTATAGCCGTGCCGTGACTGCTCAATAATGTGTGCGGGCAGGTGGCAATCATAAAGACCTCGACAACGTGGGTTATACCGCTCGCCATCATACTTTTTTCGAAATGCTCGGCAATTTTTCTTTTGGTGATTATTTTAAAGAACAAGCCATTCCGTTTGTGTGGGAATTTTTAACGTCGAAAGACTGGCTTGGACTGGATGCCGACCGTTTGTATGTCACCATTTATCATACCGATGATGAAGCCTATGACATTTGGCATAACACCATCGGTTTGAGTGATGACCGCATCATTCGCATTGGTGACAACAAAGGTGCCCCCTACGCCTCGGACAACTTTTGGGCGATGGGCGATACCGGACCTTGTGGACCTTGTACCGAAGTGTTTTATGACCACGGTGTTGATGTGGCTGGTGGCTTGCCAGGCACGCCTGAGGAAGACGGCGACCGCTACATTGAGGTGTGGAACTGCGTGTTTATGCAGTTTAACCGCTTGCCCGACGGCACGATGCAACCCTTACCCGCCCCCAGCGTGGACACAGGCATGGGGCTTGAGCGTATTAGTGCCATCATGCAGGGGGTGCACAGCCACTATGAAATTGATTTGTTTGTGAGTCTCATGGCCGCTGCCGCCGATCTTTTGGGCATTAATAACGAATAGCAAGCCTCGTTTAAAGTGATTGCCGACCACATTCGAGCCGTGTCATTTTTGATTGCCGATGGCGTGTTACCGAGTAACGAAGGGCGAGGTTATGTGCTACGTCGCATCATTCGCCGTGCTGTGCGACATGGCAATAAACTTGGGGCGACGGACAACTTTTTTTATAAGATGGTTGCCCCACTCGTGGCAGTGATGGGCGATGCCTATCCTGAGCTTGCCAGTGAGCAATCTCGCATTGAAACCGCCATTGAAAAAGAAGAAACCCAGTTTGCCAAAACCTTGGCTCAAGGCTTAAAAGTGCTGGATAGCGAGTTGGCAGAGCTAAAAGAGGGCGACACGCTATCGGGTGACATGGCGTTTAAACTATATGATACTTACGGATTCCCGCTGGATTTAACTGCCGACATTACCCGAGAGCGGGGCATTACCATTGATGAAGCCACGTTTGACATGTTAATGGAAGAGCAACGCAATCGAGCCCGAGATGCGGGTAAATTTGACGTGGACTATAGCCATGTGATTAGCGTGGACACACCCACTGAATTTGTAGGGTATGACGCACTCAGCCAACAAGCAGTGACAGTCATTGGCGTTTATCAAAACGGCACAGCCGTGGATACGTTAGGGGAAGGCGATGAGGGTGTGATTGTGCTCGACAAAACGCCATTTTATGCCGAAGGGGGTGGACAAGCGGGCGAACTGGGCGAAATTCGCACCGAAACAGGTGTCTTTACGGTTGAAGACACTAAAAAATCGGGACAAGCCATCATACATCATGGTGTGGTGAGTATGGGGCAAATCGAGCCCAATCAATCCGCCGATGCCAATGTGCAAAGTGTGGTGCGAGCAAACAGTGCTAAAAACCATTCGGCAACGCATTTGCTACATGCGGCGTTACGTGAATTGCTTGGCGAAGGCGTGACGCAAAAAGGCTCACTGGTGAATGCCAACGTCTTGCGGTTTGATTTCTCGCTGGATCGACCTGTCACTCCTGAGGAATTGACGAAAATTGAAACTCGGGTAAATGAACAAATCTTAGCCAACGTGCCTGCACGCATCGAAACCATGCCGATTGACGAAGCGATGGAAAAAGGGGCAATGGCACTGTTTGGCGAAAAATATGACGATGACGTGCGGGTGCTGACGATGGGCACCGAACACGATGGCAAACCTTTTTCGATTGAACTTTGCGGTGGCTTGCACGTTCAGCGAACGGGCGATATTGGACTGTTTAAAATCGTCTCCGAATCGGGCATTGCCGCTGGCATCCGCCGCATTGAAGCGGTAACGGGCATGGGGGCATTGCGTTATGTGCAACAAGGTGAAGACGAGCTGCAAGCCCTTGCCCGTGACCTGAAAGCCAAACGTCATGAAGTTGCCGAGCGAGTGCAAAACATGGCAGATAAGCAACGAGCGTTAGAAAAAGAAGTCGAACGTTTGGGGCAAAAGCTTGCCAGCTCACAAGCAGGTAGTTTGGTGGATGACATACAAGACATTCATGGCGTGCCTGTGCTCATCGCTACAGTAAACGGCATTGACGGTAAATCTATCCGCTCGCTGATGGATGACTTGAAATCTAAACGTTCCGACGCAGTGATTGTGCTGGTTGGCGATAAAGATAATCAACTCGCCCTAGCCGCTGCCGTCAGTAAATCACATACCGACAAAATCAAGGCAGGAGATATCATCCGGCATTTGGCAGGTGAACTGGGCGGCAAAGGGGGCGGTAAGCCTGATTATGCCCAAGGCGGGGCAAGCCAACCTGATAACTTTGATGAAATCATGTCAAAAATGACGCACTACTTTGAGCAGTCATTGTCTTAAAAG
>JAAXIL010000026.1 GCA_012270355.1 Psychrobacter sp. | reverse complement strand
CGACCTGCCAAGACGCCGGCATTTGAAAAAATAGCAGGCAGTTGGCGTTAGACGACATTCGCGATTCCAACCGAGAGCTGAACCACTATCGGGAACACTTTTTTAAGTTGTTGGATTGAATAGAACGAGCCTAAACCCGTCATTATCAACCCCTACACCAATCACGGCTTCAACTTGTTTGCGTCCAGTTTTCGAAGAAGTGATACGCCAATCCCCCAGCACAAAGCGAGTTTTTTCCGCATTTATTTTGTGTACGGCGGGGCGGTGTGTGTGTCCATGAATCAAGCCGTCATAAATTTTGACAGCGACTTTTACCTCCTTAGTATTCACATCCATAATCATTTCCGACTTTCGCTCATTTTGGGATTGACTGTTCGCTCGAAGCTTATCGGCAATGTGTAAACGTCGCTTCATTGATAGACTCAGTAACCCCTTTTGTACCCAACGGTTGCGAGTCAGCTTACGATAACGTTGATAGGCAGTATCGTCGGTGCATAGTGCATCGCCATGTTCTAAGCGGTAAGTCATTTTATCAATCTGCACATCGTAAGGCTCGTCAATCAAAACCCCTTCAAAGATTTCACAAAATGCCTGTCCAAGTAAAAAATCCCGATTACCAACCATCACCAAGATTTGACAGCCTTTATCCGATAGTTTAGATAATATAGCTAACATGGGCGTTAGCGGATGGTGACGTTTTGCTGACTCGCTCAAAGACAAGTACACATCGTCCCCCAGCCACGCATCGAACCAATCACCTAAAATAAAAAGTTGTTTAAGATTGGGTAGGGCAAGTAGGTCGTCTAATAAACGCAAAAACGCCTGCATCAATTCATCGACTGGTGCAGGCGTTTGATAGGTTTTAGCTGATGTAATATTAGCGAGGATATAATCACGACCATCACGAAAGGCTGCAAATCTTGGCATATGCAAATCGCTGATGAACACCTGTATAATAGCGTGCGGACGGGTAGTTATGAGATGCTCAAAGGTTTGCATAGTTAGGTTACCGTCCGCTAACTTTGTGATGACTCTAGTTACTCACAGCAACTAAAAACTACTCACTGACAACGGTCGCCGATTCAATCACGACTGCCTCGGTTGGTACGTCAGCGTGCATGCCCGAACGTCCAGTAGGCACGCCTTTAATTTTATTCACGACATCCATGCCATCAGTGACTTTACCAAAAACCGTATAGCCCCAACCTTGCATGTTTTTACCAGAATGATTCAAAAAGTCATTGTCTTTCACATTAATAAAAAACTGGCTGGTCGCTGAATGCGGATCGCCTGTGCGGGCCATCGCAATTGTACCCCCGTGATTTTTTAAGCAATTGTGCTCTTAGTTTTCATGCGGGGTTTGGGTGGCTTTTTCTTTCATGGTTTTGTCCATGCCCCCGGCTTGAATCATAAAGCCGTCAATAACACGGTGAAAAATCGTGCCGTCATAGTGCCCTGATTTAACATAGTTTAAAAAGTTCTCGACGGTTTTTGGAGCTTTGTCTTGATAAAGCTCTAGGGTAATGTCGCCCATGTTGGTGTTAAGTTGTACAACTGACATATCGCTCATGGTGGTTTCCTTGATAGGTGGATTGATGGGTTGCGTGGTGGTTGCGGTGTCGGCAGTGTTGCGTGTGCAACCAATGAGAAGGAATGGCGATAATAAGCTTGCCAAACCAAACGTTCGTAGCTTTGAAATTTGATGCTTTGTTATTCGTGTTGTCATTGATAATGTCGTCATTACAGGCTTCCAAACTGTTTAGGTTGAAGTTTAACGGTTTGATGATGATTTTGCATCTTTTCGGTGGATTTTTTGTCCATGATTTCGTATCGGTTCGAAACGCGGTTGCTAGTCTTAACTTTGATAGTAGCGATGGCAATTCCAAGTCATTTCACTTAATATAAAATCTTTATTGAAAACAAATTTTTAAAAATGACCACTCTCATCATCGGTGCAGGTATCACGGGCATGACCTTGGCGTTAATGCTTGACCAAAATCAAAAAATAAAAAACCAATCCATTACCCTTGTCGATGCTCGTCCTAGCTTAAGCGAAGACGAGTGGCAAACTCACCTCAACCAACGTGATGCTCGGGTGTATGCCCTTAGCCTTGCCAGCATAGATATGCTAAAAAAAGTTGGGGTATGGGACATCATTCGTTCAACTCATCGCCACGCCGATTACACGCAAATGCAGGTGTGGCAACAAGATGGTAAAGGCGAATTGCTATTTGGTGAAGAGGCAAATGGGCAAGGTGCTACTGGTTTGCTTGGTTCAATGGTAGAGCCAGTGGTGATTGAATGGGCACTAAGCCAACTGATTGAGCAAAACGAGCACATTCAAACCGTTATGGGCAAAGCGGTGACGGGTTTGGATTGGCTCGGTGAACAGATGGGATATCAGGTGACCCTTACCGATGCCGAACAGTTGCAAGGCAAGCTACTCATCGGGGCAGATGGGCGTGGCTCAAAGGTTCGCTCGCTCGCTGGTATTGGTACTGACACGCTCGACTACCATCAAACCGCCATTTGCTGTGCCATCAAAACCGAAAAACCGCATCACGCAACCGCACGCCAGCTCATGCTACCGACAGGAACGCTGGCATTGCTACCGCTTGCCGATAAAGACAACCCAACCAATCAACATTGGCAATCAGTTGTGTGGACATTGCCGACCAATCAAGCCTTAGACCTGCTCGCTCATTCAGACGATGACTTAAAGCAGGCATTGGCTTGTGCCAGTCAATACGCCTTAGGCGATATTACCCAAATTGAGTCCATCGCCAGTTTTCCACTTAACGCCCAGCAGGCTCAAACCTATGTCAAACCTAACCTTGCATTGGTTGGCGATGCGGGGCACGGGGTGCATCCACTGGCAGGGCAGGGCTTAAATTTAGGCTTGCAGGACGTGCAAACCTTAGTGCATGAACTCATGGCAGATTATAATCGCAGTAGCGGGCAAGCATGGGGTGACACGAGCACCTTACAACGCTACGAACGCCTCAGACGACCACAAAACAGCGTGATGATGCACAGTTTTTCGGCTTTAAACTGGCTATTTGCTTCTGACTTTGCCAACCTGCGAGCAGTGCAACAAATCCGCAGTGAAGGGATGTATCAAGTTGGTAAAATCAAACCGTTAATGCGGTTTTTTACAAGGCAGGCGAGTGGGATGTAGAAATGAAAACCTCTAACCCAAACTCGAAAACAATACCATCAGCACAGGTGAAACAATGTTGATGATAAAACCAAAGCTGATGGCGAGTGGCACAACCCCAATTCCGCCCGATGCTTGAATGACGGGTAAGGTAAAATCCAAACTGGTTGCCCCGCCAAGTCCAACTGCTGACGACGGATAACGTCGCATAAGTAACGGAATGCAGGCAAGGGCGACAAACTCTCTTAGCAAATCATTAAACAGTGCCACTGACCCCCACACGGCCCCATACGCATCGGTCATCACAATTGCCGAGAGCGAATACCAACCAAACCCCGAAGCCAATGCCAATCCTTGTGGCAAACTTACCTCATCAAACATGACGGCAAATACCACGCCTGCCAACAGCACTGACAATGTGAACACCACACTGGTGTGCACGCCACGTTTGGTGATTAGCACTTCTTTTATGGTAATACCCGACGCTTTTAGGCTCATGCCAACCAATAAAATCAGTAGCATGAGTAGGGCGGTCATGGATTGTTCAGGGGGTAGCCACGCACTCGGTAATGCTTTACCAATGGCAAAACCAACTGCCACGCACGCCATTTGTTTTAAGCTACCTTCGATGCTCACGGGTGCAGAATGAAGGTTAGGTGGTGTCGAGGCGTTTGATGCGGTGCTAACAGTGGCGTGACTTGAAAGCTTGGCAGTTTTCCGAGTGGGTTTTTGCCAAGGTAGCCAAGTGTCTAATGCCATCAATGCCAACACGCCGAAACCAATGGTCAGTCCCGCCAAAACACTGACATAGCCTACGAGCACTGGTAATTGACTAAGTAACCCTTCGATTTGTGCTAACTCAACACCAATAAGTGCCAAAATGACATACACCAATCCGCCAAGACCTGCGTCAATATATCGAGATAGCGACGGTTTTTTGGGTAGCATTAAGCCGATAAATAACTGGGTTAGAATTAAAAATAGGGTGGTGAAATTATTTAAAAAATGAGGCAAACGGACACCCAAATCAGAGCAAAAAAGAGAAGAGTTTAGCATAGGGGTTGTGCTAAAATCGCACGTTTTTTTAGCTTAGAATTTTCATCTTATTTGTGAGCGGGCTGGCGTGGATACTGAAATCATAAAAATCATTCTTGCCTTGATGGTACTCATCAATCCATTTGCCGCACTGTCGCTGTTTTTAGACATGACAACGGGCTATACGATAAAAAATCGTCGCAAAACGGCACAAGTGGCGTGCCTGTCGATTTTTGTCACCATCACCTTTTTCACCATGGTGGGTG
>JAAXIL010000168.1 GCA_012270355.1 Psychrobacter sp. | reverse complement strand
ATATAAAGCCCTAGCCTTTTTCACAAAAAAAAGCCGGATTGATGAGTTGTACATAGCCTGCCCGAGCGACGAGCACCAAAAGCCCGAACAACGCCACGCCCCACACAATTTGAAACCTCGCCAAATCGCTGACCCCGCCTCGATCAGATGCCCCCGATCCACCACTAAACATGGATTTATTGCGGTGTTTGACGCTGGTATAGACTTTGGACTCTTCCTTTTTAGCAAAGGGCAGTCGCCGTTTCTGATTAGCGTTTTTCGAGCCTACTTTTGCTTCACTAGTTTTGGCACGAGATTTAGAGGTTTTGCGTTTTTGCGAGGCAGACGATTTTGATTGCTTACCTTTTTTACTCGATGATTTACTAGATATTTTTCTAGATAATTTCGCATCCGCCTTTTTGATGTTTGGTTCAATCAAAGGCTCAGTGACCGACGCATGCGATTGCTCGTCACTGACAGATTTTTGAATAGAAGTCGCTTTTTTTCGGGCGGGCTTAATAGACTTGCTCACTGCTCGCCTCCTAAAGCCACATTTTGCGTAACGTTGGCGTTATCTTGCGAAGCAGTGGGTTGTAAAATCAATTTATCCTCAGTTTTGGGACTAAACATACCCATCTGTGACACCGCTCGGCTGGCGATTTGTGGCGTGGCACTAAAGGTTTGTTGCTCAATAATTAAGCGTTGATGCTCAACTTCTAGGGCATGACTCTCTTCTTGCAAGGTTTGCAACGTGGTGTAGTCGGCATGGTGCTGTTGCACTTGCTCAGCGATCGCAACCGCTGTCCATATAATTGCTCCCGCTAACGATAGCATGATGACCAAATACGCACTGATGCCCCAATAACGTTCGGACAACATCTCACCGAGGCTAACGGAATCATCGTCATTGGCATTAACATTGCCATCAATTTCGTTTGGCTCATCAAAATTTGAAGCGTTTAAAGAAGATTGGGACATGATTATGGTATCGGATAAGCAAAACAGGCAGGCGAGCTAACAAGGTTAAGATTATAACGAGAGTTGGTTGTTTTTTCATCATTTGCTTTTATGAAAATGCCTACCTCGCTTTTTAAGCCAAGATTTATCATTTTCTCTACAATCACAAGTGACTTAGATTACGGAGTTGCATGAAGTTTTTATACTCAAACTTAAAATGCACAGAATAAAATGGTTTGAATACTCAAGTTCTTTAAATCATTAAGTTTCACATGAAACATCAGAATACTTTAAATGGCACATCAGTACGCACTGCGGTTCTAAGCCATGCACTGCGTGAACGGGGGTTATTCGCCACCTCAGCTTTACTGGGAGCAATGCGTTTGGGTTTGGCAAAGTATTTGGGACGTTTCGGGGGCATGGGCAACTGCTCATCTTCGGGGTATTGCCCTCGGCTGTGCCGCTGTAAAAACTGTTTGATGCGTCTGTCTTCTAGCGAATGAAAACTAATCACCGCCAGTCTGCCTTTAGGTTTTAATAAGGTTAGCGTGTTGTCCAAAAAGGTATCCACATCGCCCAGCTCATTGTTGATAAAAATCCGCATCGCTTGAAAACTTTGCGTGGCAGGGTGTTTACCTTTTTGCCAGTTGGGATGGGCTTGTTTGATGACCTCGGCAAGCTCCAGTGTTGAGTCGTAGCTGTCCATCTGCTTAATGGCACGGGCAATGCGTCTGGAGTGTCGTTCTTCGCCAAACTCATAGAGCACATCGGCAAGTGTGCTGTCATCCACTTGTTCAAGCCATTCACTGACGGGAATCCCTCGGCTGGTATCCATCCGCATGTCCACTGCCCCGTCTCGCATAAAGCTAAACCCACGGGAGCCGTCGTCCAACTGTGGTGACGACACGCCCAAATCTGCCAATACGCCATCCACCTGCGTGATGCCATGCTCGCTTAGACTGGAAGGTAGATTAGCAAAGCTATCGTGAATCACCGTCACTCTGCCATCATGCTTTGCCAGCTCATTGGCGACCGCAATCGCTTCCACATCCTTATCCACCACCAACAAACGAGCATCATCGCTCAATTTATTGAGTAGCAATCGGCTGTGCCCGCCTCGCCCAAAGGTGGCATCAACGTAAACACCTTCATTAGTCGAAGATTTTTGGTCAGGCAATACCGCTGCCACCGTTTCATTCAGTAGCACGGTGTCGTGGGTAAAGAGTGCTGAATTCGGACTTAACGTGGCTTCTGACAGGGATTTTGATTGAATGGTCATGGATTAAAACTACTTTCTGCAACTTTAATAGATGGTTTGCCATCTTATCATCGACCACTATTAACGCCTAACGGTTATCGCATTAAATTGATGCGTGCAAATTGTTTATCGCTGTCGTAACCAGTACAATAACGGCAAATTTTAATGACAAAAAACATCCTCATGACCGCAACCACGCAAACCATCCAAACCAATCCTACAAACCGTCCTGTCCGCACTCGCATTGCCCCGTCACCTACAGGCTTTCCGCACGTTGGCACGGCATATATCGCCTTGTTTAATTTGGCGTTTGCCAAAGCTCACGGTGGCGAGTTTATCCTACGCATTGAAGACACCGACCAAACCCGTTCGACTGCCCAATCTGAGCAAATGATTTTGGATGCCTTGCGATGGGTCGGCTTAGACTGGGCGGAAGGTCCTGATAAAGGCGGAGAGTTTGCTCCTTATCGGCAAAGCGAGCGAGGCGACATTTATAAAAAATATGCCAACGAATTATTAGAGAAAGGTCATGCGTTCCGCTGTTTTTGTACGCCCGAAGAGCTGGACGCCATGCGTGCCGAACAAATGGCACGGGGCGAAAATCCGCACTACGACGGACGCTATGCCGAGTTGTCGCGTGAGGAGTCAGACAAACTGGCAGAATCTGGCAAACCGTTTGTGATTCGCATGAAAGTTCCGAGCGAGGGCGAATGTGTGTTCAACGATTTGCTACGGGGTGAGGTTCGCATTCCGTGGGAGCAAGTGGACATGCAAGTGTTACTCAAAACCGATGGCATGCCGACCTATCATCTTGCCAACGTGGTGGACGACCATTTAATGCAAATCACCCACGTCATTCGGGGCGAAGAATGGATCAACTCTGCTCCCAAACACCAGTTGTTATACGAGTATTTTGGTTGGGACATGCCCGTATTGTGTCACATGCCTCTATTGCGTAACCCCGACAAATCCAAGCTCTCCAAACGCAAAAATCCCACCTCCATCACCTATTATCGGGATGCTGGCGTGTTGCCTGAAGCCTTGCTCAACTATTTGGGACGCATGGGCTACTCAATGCCCGATGAGGCGGAAAAGTTTAGCCTAGACGAGATGATTGAAAGTTTTGACATAACCCGAGTCTCGCTTGGTGGACCCATCTTCGATACCGAAAAGCTGTATTGGCTCAATGCCGAATATCTACGAGAATTGTCGCCCGAAGCGTTAAAAAACAAAATTTTGGACTGGGCGAATGACAGCGACAAACTGACCGCCATTGCTACTGCCATTCAGCCCCGTATTGAACTGCTGAGCGATGCGGTGAATTGGGCAGGGTTTTATTTTCAAAATATGCCGAACATCACGGCGGAAGATTTTGCTCATAAATCGCTTGAGCAAGAGCAAATCATCGAGATTTTGCAAATTGCCATTTGGAAACTCGAAACACTGCAAACGTGGGATAAAGAAGGCATTTATCAAACGCTCAAAGGATTAGGAGAGGCAATGGACGTCAAACTGCGTGACCTAACCCAGCCATTTTTTGTGGCGATTGCCGGTAGCACATCTGCCACGCCGATTATGGATGCGATGGCAACCATCGGGGCGGACATGACGTTAAACCGCTTGCGTCATGCCGTCGACGTGCTTGGCGGTCTAGGCAAAAAGAAACTCAAAAAGCTAGAAAAGAGAGCGGATGAGATGGGGGATTTTGTTTAGTTACAGAAACATCTTTTAACATTTAATGGACGCATGCTGAAGTATTTCATCAAATTGTCATATTCGCACGGCAAACTGTCCGCAAGTTTGTCATTAGCGACTTTTCTGCAGACATTTCTGCAGTTGCAAGCCCGCTGATTTATTGTGCTATCTATTTTGCTACAGTCATTTTGGAGATTATTTATGCGTTATTCACTTTTAGCCTTTGGCGTGGCAGCTGCCCTTAGCCTGACCGCCTGTAACAAAGCTGAAGAAACCGCTTCGGAAACTGGTGGTGCTGTTGACAATACCGCCGCCGCTGTTGACGATGCTGCTACTGAAGCTGTCAACACGGTTGCTGCCGCTGGCGATGCGGTGATGGGCGATGCCAGTAAATACAAAGACATTGCTGGCGTTTCAATGAGTGTTGAAGGTGCTGGTGCATCTTTCCCTGCTCCAATTTATGCCAAATGGTCAGACGACTACAAAAATGCAGTGGGCGGGCAGGTTAATTATCAGTCTATCGGCTCATCTGGTGGTATCAAACAAATCACTGCTAAAACTGTTGACTTCGGTGCATCTGACGCCCCAATGAAGCCCGAAGAATTGGCAGAAAATGATTTGATTCAATTCCCAACTGTGATTGGTGGCGTTGTGCCAGTCGTGAACATCGATGGCGTGAGTGCCGGACAATTGGTACTTGATGGCGACACCCTTGCCAAAATCTACATGGGCGACATCAAAAAATGGAATGACCCAGCGATTGCAGCTCTAAACGATGGTGTGACACTTCCAGACGCTGACATCACAACTGTTCACCGCTCTGACGGTTCGGGTACAACCTTTAACTTCACTGACTACCTTGCCAAAGTGTCATCAGCATGGGCAGATGGCGTGGGTGTTGACAAAAGCATCTCATGGCCAACTGATACCATGGGCACAGGTGTTGGCGGTAAAGGCAACGAAGGCGTGGCGAGTATGGTCAAACAAGTACCAAACTCAATCGGCTACGTTGAGTATGCTTATGCCAAGCAAAACAATATGTCGCACACAGGTCTTGTAAACGCAGCAGGCAACGTGGTTCAACCTTCTGCGGACACTTTTGCTGCTGCGGGTGACATCGACTGGTCACAGCAAGAAGGCTTCTATAAAGTCATCACTAATTCAGAGACTGACCAAGCTTGGCCAATCGCTGCTGCTACCTTTATTTTGGTACACAAAAACCCAGAAAACCCAGAGCAAGTGGCTGGCGTATTGAACTTCTTTGACTGGGCATACGACATGGGTGATCAAGCTGCCCTTGACTTAGACTATGTGCCATTCCCTGATACCGCCGTTGACCTATTCAAAGCTGAGTGGAACAACGTGGTTGCTGACGGCAAACCTGTTTACACCCCACCAATGTAAGCTACTTTATAAGACGACGACAACAAGCAAATGTTTTAAGGCATTTGCTTGTTTTGTCTTACGCTTTATCTTCTGTTTTTCTTATTTTTAAACCTTTAACCCATAATTTATTTATGTTCATAATAAGTTCATAACAAATTATTATCGGTTAGTGGATTTACTGCACATCGTTCAAATTTGATTTTGAGGTCATCATGGCATCGTCCGATTTACAAGCACAGCTTGCCAAACAAAAACGCAATGACTTTATCTTTGTCAACATGACGAAGTTTTTTGCCTTGCTGGTATTGTTCAGCTTGGGCGGCATCATGATTTCACTCGTGATCGGGGCATGGCCGAGCATCCAAGAGTATGGCTTTGGCTTTTATACCTCAGAAACTTGGAACACAGTCACCGATGAATACGGAGCACTCGCCCCAATCTATGGCACGATTGTCACCTCCATCATTGCCATCTGTATTGCGGTTCCTATCAGCTTTGGGATTGCCATTTTCTTAACCGAACTGTGTCCTGCCTTTTTACGCAAGCCGCTTGGTATTGCCATTGAATTATTGGCGGGCATTCCATCAATTATTTATGGCATGTGGGGTTTGTTCGTGCTCGCTCCCCTCTTCGCCAAATACGTGCAACCCTTTTTAATCAAAACTCTCGGTAATGTACCGGTGATTGGTGGCTTATTTAGCGGACCACCGCTTGGTATTGGTGTATTTACCGCATCGCTTATTCTAGCAATTATGATTATTCCCTTTATCGCCGCCACCATGCGGGATGTGTTTAACGTGGTGCCAGACTTGCTTAAAGAATCAGCGTATGGCGTGGGGGCAACCACGTGGGAAGTCATGTATAAAATCATTTTGCCTTACACTAAAGTGGGTGTGGTTGGTGGCGTGATCTTAGGTTTGGGTCGGGCATTAGGCGAAACGATGGCAGTGACCTTTTTGATCGGTAATACCTTTAATATCAACCCCAATTTATTTGGTTCGGGCGTGTCGATTACTTCTGCACTTGCCAACGAATTTGCTGAAGCCTCTGATGAGATGCACTTGTCCTCATTGCTTCATTTAGGTTTGATTTTGTTTGTGATTACTTTTGTGGTGTTGTCGCTATCCAAAATCATGCTGATGCGAATGGACAATGCGGCGGGTAATGGGAAATAAAACCATACTCGCTTTAACCTGTCATCAAACAAAACTTTGATGCACCAAATATAAAGATATCACCGAATAAAAGTTAAAAGGAATACCCATGACCACCGCAAACACTGCAGTTGACCCAAACAGTTTTGATGCTCGCATGAACAAGTCACTGTATTCCAAACGGCGACTGATCAACAAAATCGGCTTAACTTTTGCCCTGCTTGCCATGGCATTTGGGCTGGTATGGCTTGCTTGGATTTTAATCGATTTACTTCTCAACGGCTTTTCAACGCTGGTCGATATGCCCGTATTTACCCAAGATACCCCGCCACCCAATACAATCGGTGGTTTGCGAAATGCGATTGTCGGTTCGGCAATGTTGGCAGGAACAGGTTTGTTGATTGGAGCCCCTGTTGGCTTGATGGCGGGCATCTATTTGGCTGAGTTTTCGCATGGCTCATGGCTTGGCAAGGCAACACGATTTATCAATGACATTTTGCTGTCTGCCCCATCGATTGTCATTGGTCTGTTTATCTATTCGCTTATGGTACAAGGTCGTGGCTTTTCGGGTTGGGCAGGGGCGTGTGCCTTAGCACTCATCATCGTACCTGTGGTCGTTCGCAGTACCGAAACCATGCTCAACCTTGTGCCGAGTCAACTGCGTGAAGCGTCGTATGCTCTCGGGACTCCAAAGTGGAAGGTGGCCACCGCTGTCACCATGAAGGCTGCAAAAGCAGGTTTGGTCACCGGTGTGCTACTAGGTTTTGCTCGCATCACAGGCGAGACCGCACCGCTATTATTCACGGCGATGAACAACCAGTACTTTAGTTTGGATATGGGCAGTGCAATGGCAAACTTGCCTAACACCATTTATCAGTTTGCGGCTCAACCTTACGAAAATTACAATCAATTGGCATGGGCGGGGGCATTGCTCATCACGTTCTCGGTGTTGTCGCTGAATATCATTGCCCGTTTTGTCAGTAGAGACAAATCATAAATCGCCAATGCTTTGCAACGGATACATGCCTATGTTGTATTTTTTAGGCATAGAGTCAGACTAAAGTTTACTTGACTTAGAAGGTTAAAGAATAACCTTTATAACTCTAAGTTTTGTGCTAGTATGCGGACATTAAATATGTCTTTAGTGAATATCAAATACCAATCATTTTTGTTCCTATCGTATTAAGAAGGTCATCTCATGACGGATGTTAAAGTAAAAGAAACCACCGCACCCGCCACTAATGTTGCTAATGCCCCCAACCCATCTACTACTGATGATGCGTTTGTTGCGGATAAAGGTTCTAGCAATTTAGTCGGAACCAATGCCCAAAATGCCATGCCTGACGTGGATAAAATGGAAAAGATGGATTTCTCGCAAGTAGAGATGCCACCTGCTAAGATGGAAATACGGGATTTGGACTTTTTCTATGGTGACTTTAAGGCATTAAAAGGCTGTAACTTAGACATTCCAGATAACAAAGTTACCGCATTTATTGGTCCTTCAGGCTGTGGTAAATCTACCCTACTACGTACCTTTAACCGTATGTTCGATCTTTATCCGGGAATGCGAGCAGAAGGCACCATTAACCTTGATGGCAAAAATATCTTGGGTAAGGAAGTCGATGTCAACTTGCTTCGAGCTCGGGTCGGTATGGTGTTTCAAAAGCCTACTCCCTTCCCCATGTCGATTTATGACAATGTAGCGTTTGGCGTTAAGCTCTATGAAAAACTCAGTAAGTCTGAAATGGATGATCGTGTTGAGTGGGCACTTAAAAAGTCTGCCCTTTGGCCCGAGGTAAAGGACAAGCTCAAAGCATCGGGCTTATCTTTGTCTGGTGGACAGCAGCAACGTTTATGTATCGCACGCGGTGTGGCTACCAAACCTGAAGTATTGCTACTTGATGAACCAACCTCTGCTCTTGACCCCATTTCAACAGGGGCAATCGAAGATTTGATTGAAGACCTAAAGGAAGATTACACCATTGCCATCGTGACGCATAATATGCAGCAAGCAGCACGGGTATCGGATTACACGGTATATATGTATTTGGGCGAAATTATCGAAATTGGCGAGACTAACGAAGTCTTTAATAATCCTAAGCAAAAGGCGACACAAGACTACATCACAGGTCGTTACGGTTAATTTTTGGAATGTTCATTGAATCAGTATTTGGTAGTTAGATATCAAATGCTGATTTTTTTTGGACAGCAGATTTATAAAAATTAACAATAATAATTATTTAACCTTGCTTCAAAATATGCTCTCTGCTAAGTTAAAATTAATTTGCTTACTACAAATAAGGATAGCCCCATGAAAATTGTCGAAAAGCACTTATCCAAAAGTTTTGATAAAGACTTAACCGAACTGATTGAACTGTTTATCGACATGGGCAACATGGTGATTAAAAGTGCCAGTGATGCGACGCATGCCCTCACCGATAGTGACGATGAGCTCGCCAAACAAGTAATTGAGTGTGATGATGAAGTCAACCAGTTAGAAATGAAAATCGACGAATTGGTATTGTTAATTGTGGCAAAACGTCAGCCCGTTGCCAACGATTTACGGCTGGTGATGGCAATCAGTAAGGGCGTGGTTGATTTGGAGCGGGTGGGTGATGAGTCGGTTAAAATCGCCAAAATGGCAAGCGAGTTGGTCGCTCAAGGCAACTCGCCCAAAGGCTATGCTGAAGTGCAACATTTGTCCAATCAGGTACGCCTCATGATGCTTGATGCTTTAACGGCGTTTTCGCAAGCCGATCCTGAAATGGCTCTTAAAGTCATGCGTAGCGATGCCAATGTCAATTTAGAATATCAGACTGCAACCCGCTCGCTCATGACTTATATCATGGAAGACTCCAAGCACGTCGGCAAAGTGATTAACATTTTGTGGGTGCTACGGGCACTCGAACGTATTGGGGATCATGCTCGTAATATCGCTGAACTGGTCATCTACTATTCAAGTGGTACAGATGTCCGTCACAACGACCTACTGTATGCTGAAGAGGCAGTACGGCAGATCATTGAAAACGGTCAGCAAAATCAATGTAATGGCATTCCGTAATCAAATTTGATGCGTATGATCTACACGTCACTCCAAAACGGAACACAGACCATATCGTAAAATGGAACATTTGCTATGTTCTAATGCCATGGCACCCAAGATTTTGGAGCAAATCCCGTCAGTGCGACTTTTGCAAAAAGCATAAATATGTAGCATGAAGAAGTAACACCGACAACAAGATCTAAATTATCCATAAACCCGCCATCGACTGAAACGACTTCACGCCCTTACAAAACAGAACTCAACATTCCTGCAAGTGCCAATAGCACACAAGCAATAAAAAGCCATGCTAAGGCCCTTATAAATCCGCTTACCTTTTCTCCCCTCCAAGGTGCAACCATGGTGCGTCTCCTGATTAAATTGCTAAAAATAAATCCTAGCACACGTAAAAATGATTTTTAGTTTTCGGGTGTCCATCCTTGTGGGCGTACATAATCGGCGTTGTCCAAGAATTTCTCGCGTTGCTCCGCTAAAAAAGCTTTGGCTTTGGGATCAATCATGCTCAGGTGATTTTCGTTAATCAACATGGTTTGATGCTCAAGCCATTCGTCCCATGCCTTTTTGGATACCGTATTTTGTAGTTCTTAGCCTTTGTAATTTGGAAATTTTGGATGTGGCATTTTTGGCAAATCCTGTTGTTATTTACGGCAAAACACGGTGTTAGCTTTGGGGTTAAAGTTTTCGGTCATTATAAATTCCTCATTAATAATTAAGACTTAAAGTGATAAAGTTCAATTCGCTTTTGCTCGCCATAGTGAGGTGGCAAATGTTAGAAATAACGCTCCGATGCTCGCCTGCCCGACGCTACTTATTCGATGGTGAGAACGGAAAAATTCTGCTAACCACGCCCCTGCTTGAATCAACACCGTTAGATAAATCATACTGATGATTTGTAGTGTCAAACCCAGTATGGCAAAACTGACAAACGGATGAGCGTAAGTGGGGTCGACAAACTGCAAAAAAAACGACAAAAAGAACAAGATGGCTTTGGGGTTCGACAAGCTGAGGGTTAGGGCTTTGACAAAGGCGTGGCGTGGATATAAGGTCTTGTTAGTCGTTTTGATTTTTCGATGTTGCGAAGTGCCGGCGTTTAACGCTTCGTTTTTAGTCATATCGCTCGTTCGATTTTGCCATGAGCGATATGCCCCAATGAGCAATTGCACCCCTAAATATGCGAGATACAAACCACCCAAAGCCTTAAATATTGTAAACAGCATGGCACTGGTTTTAAGCAGTGTCGCCGCCCCAAGCACTGCCGCCAGCATCAATATCGTATCGCCAAGCAAAATACCGAGCATTGCCACATAACCGTGTTTGGCTGACTGCTTGCCTGAAACATACAGGCAATACATCGAATTTGGACCTGGCAGTAAAATGACGGCAATGGTGCCAACTAAGTAGGTTAAATAGTCGGTAATGCCAACAGCGGTTAAATCCAGCATTTAATTATCTTGCCAATCGCTTTCTTGCTCGCTGTACGGCTTGCTTGACTTGATTCGGTGCTGTACCGCCTAAATGGTCACGGGCACTAAGTGAGCCTTCAAGCGTTAGATAGTCGAACACGTCCGCATCAATGGCATCGCTAAATTGTTGTAAATCGGCTAACTCAAGTTGGCTTAAATCGACCTGTTTGTCAATCGCCAGTGCCACGGCACTGCCCACCACTTCATGAGCATCTCGAAACGCCACACCACGTCGCACCAAATAATCTGCCAAATCGGTTGCCGTAGCATAGCCTTTCATCGTGGCTGCCCGCATCGCATCACTATTCGGCTCAATATTCGGCAACATGTCTACAAACGCAATCAGCGAGCCTGTCACCGTATCGACGCAATCAAATAAGGGTTCTTTGTCTTCTTGATTGTCTTTGTTATAGGCAAGCGGTTGATTTTTCATCAAAGTTAGCAAAGTGGTTAATTGCCCAAATACCCGTGCCGCTTTACCCCGCACCAGCTCTGGCACGTCAGGATTCTTTTTTTGCGGCATGATGGAAGACCCAGTGCAGAAACGGTCAGGAATCCGCACAAAGTTAAATTGAGCCGACATCCACAAAATAATCTCTTCACTCATGCGAGATAAGTGCATCATTAAAATCGAGGCGGTAGCCGTAAACTCAATGGCAAAATCACGGTCACTTACGGCATCAAGCGAGTTTTGGCAAATGCCTTCAAAACCCAATAAATCGGCAGTGATGGTGCGGTCAATGGGAAATGTCGTTCCCGCCAGTGCCGCACTGCCAAGGGGCATTTGATTGATGCGACGACGGGCATCAATGAGACGGTCGGTATCGCGTGCCAGCATCTCGACCCAAGCCATGACATGATGCCCAAAGCTCACAGGCTGGGCGGTTTGCAGGTGCGTAAATCCAGGCATGATGGTGTCTGTGTGCTTGTCTGCCAAATCAACCAGCCCTGATTGCAACTTATTCAGCAACGATACGATATTATCGACTTCTTCTCGAAGCCATAGGCGAATGTCGGTCGCCACTTGGTCATTGCGAGAGCGTCCCGTGTGTAGTTTTTTACCGACGGTTCCGACGATTTCGGTCAGGCGTGACTCAACGTTCATATGCACGTCTTCTAATGCCACTGACCACGCAAACTCACCTGTGTCAATCTCAGCTTGTACTTGTTTTAGTCCATCGATGATGGTTTTCACTTCTGCATCAGTCAAAATCTCACACTTGCCAAGCATGGTGGCATGAGCGATTGAGCCTGCAATGTCATGGCGAGCAAACCGCTGGTCAAAATTTACCGATGCCGTAAACGCTTGCACAAAGCTGTCGGTTGCTTCGCTAAAGCGTCCGCCCCACATTTGCCCTGTTTGCTGACTTTGATTGGGCTCAGCCTTGGGTAAAGCTGTGTTAGAATCCGATAGCGAATCCGCATTAGACGACACAGAATCAGATAAATCAGGATGGGCAGATTGTGAAAAATTGGTGGGGGTCATATCAAGCTCAGTCCAATAGTCAAAGGCAAACGAAACAATGGCGAGAGAACAGTATAACAAAGGAAGAGCTGGCTCTGCTAGAAGAGAGGCTTGAGTTCTTTGTGCCAAACTTCGGCAAGTTGTTTGGTATGAAAGAATCTGTCATTTACATTTTGGCGTGGTCGCTTTTTATAACTGGCTTGCAACTTGGAGGTGTCACTGGCTGGCAAGACTTTTTGTCATTGTATTTGTTTGAAATTATGGTGACCATCATTACAGTTGTGCCTATTTTCTTTTTGGCTCAATTGCAACGTCATGCTCTACAAGAAATATCGCCCCTACAAGCTTGTTTACGACTGGTTGCAACCGCTTTTTTGGTGGCGATGATTGCCATGTTTTTTGCACTGTCTATATCGAGTACGCTTGGTTGGACAAACTTAAGTGGACGTGAGATGGTTTTAATGACCACCATCCATACCATCAACGTCACCAGCTTTACGTCCGTATTTTTAATTTATTATCTACAAAAACACCGAGAGCTTAGAGCACTGCAATCATCTTTTCAGCACCAACTTGAAACCCAAAGCAATCATATCAAAGCACGCCTTGCTCCACACTTTTTTTTCAACACCATCAATACCTTAAGCACCCTTGTTGAAACCGATACCAAACAAGCAAGTGATTTTTTGCAACACGTGTCCATGCTGTTTCGCTCCAGTTTTAGTGAGCCTACTGAGACCAGTTTTGAAGAGGAAATGACACTTTGCGGTCATTATCTTGCCATCGAAAAAATGCGTCTGCAAAATAAGCTCAACGTGACGTGGCAACTACCTGACGAGGACATTTTATATGACATGACCATCACCTCCCTGACATTGCAAAATGTACTGGAACAGACTATTTTACATGTGGTTGAGATGACAGTAGATACCGTCAATCTTGACATCAAAGTAAGCTGGGAAAACCATGTTGCTATGATTGTGGTAACCGCAACCGTGCCGAAGCGTTCGCTTGTGGTTGGTCATAATATCTACACGCGTCTGCAATTTAATGTGCAATTAGAAAGGCTTCAATTGCACTTTGGTGATGAGGCAAATATTTATACCAATACGCATACTCACCATGTCACTACTGTCATCACTTATCCGCTGCATGATGCTTATCTCGCCTAGCGATAGGTAAACTCAAGTTTTCACTGTTTATCACAAAGAATCATGCTAATATATTAAAAAATTGAGGACAAGATGTGTAAATTTTGCGATAAACGTTTAGGGTTTATTGGCGAGGTATCTCGTCGATAACAATAATGAATAAGGTCATGGCATTGCCAACATCAAATCAAGGAGTGGTCATATGAGAGTGGTCGTTTGTGACGATGAACCATTAGCAAGAGAGCGACTAAACCGTATTGTCAAAGAAGCTGGGCATGAGGTTGTGGCTCACGCCTCGACAGGCGTACAAGCCATTGATTTGGTGAAAGAACATCAGCCCGATGTGGTGCTGCTCGACATTCGTATGCCTGAAATGGACGGGGTACGCTGTGCCAATCACTTAAATGAGCTTGAGCATCCACCCGCCATTATTTTTGTGACTGCGTATGATCATTATGCCATTGCTGCTTTCAAAGCCAATGCGGTGGGTTATCTGCTCAAACCTGCCAATAAAGATGAATTGATTGAGGCATTAAACAAAGCCAGTAGCCTTAATGCCGCTCAGCTCAATGAGCTGCGTAAACTCGAAGACCCAGAAGCTCGTCCTGTTCGTCAACACATTGCCGCTCGTACGCATCGCGGCGTAGAATTGATTGCCTTATCTGACATCTATTATTTCACTGCCGACCAAAAATACGTCAAAGTACGGCACAAAGACGGCGTTGTCCTCATCGATGACACCCTAAAAGAGCTTGAGCAAGAGTTTGAAGATCAATTATTTCGCATTCACCGTAATGCACTGATCAATCTAGACTATCTTGAGTTGTTAGAAACTGTCGAATCAGGACAATATCAAGTGTGCTTTAAGGGACTTGATGAAAAACTCTCCGTCAGCCGTCGCCATGTGCCCGTGCTTCGAGAAAAAATTCAAAATATCTGATTCAACTTATAAGTCTAGTTGACTTTGTACACACCCTTTTATAGGGTGTTTTTTATATGTATCGCATTATCCTCTAAACAACCTCTTCCCTTCCCTTTATTATTTATTATGCCTAATATAGAACTTACTCATCTTAACATCGCCACCCGTCAAAGCCCGCTCGCTCTATGGCAAGCCGAACACATCAAAGCTCGACTTGAGGCGTTATATCCCAACTTGAAGGTTGAATTGGTGACCATGGTCACCCGAGGTGACAAAATATTGGACACGCCCCTCGCCAAAATTGGGGGCAAAGGGTTGTTTGTCAAAGAACTGGAGCAAGCCTTGTATGAAGGGCGAGCAGACATTGCTGTGCATTCGCTCAAAGATGTGCCGATGGACTTGCCAGACGGCTTGATGCTTGGGGCGTATTGCGAGCGGGAAGCCCCGACCGATGCGTTTATTTCCAATCAGTTTGAGCATCTTGATGACTTGCCACAAGGGGCAGTGGTCGGCACGGCGAGTTTGCGTCGGCAAGCTCAATTGCTGAGTTATCGCCCTGACTTGCACATCAAAACCTTGCGAGGCAATCTAGGCACTCGGCTCGGCAAATTGGATGCAACCAATAACGATGATAGCTATGATGCGATTATTTTGGCAACCAGTGGCTTAACCCGCATGGGGCTGGAAGCTCGCATCAAGCATGAGTTAGATATTGAGGTCAGCTTGCCTGCGGTTGGGCAAGGGGCACTGGCGGTAGAGTGCCGAGGCGATGATGAAGCCGTGCTAAACCTATTAGCTCCGCTCAATGATGCTGATGCTCGTTTGCGACTGCTTGCCGAACGGGCGTTTAATCGACATTTGCATGGCGGATGCCAATTGTCGATTGCGGGATTTGCAGTGCTTGAGGATCAAGCGGATGACCGCAAATTGTGGTTGCGGGGTCGGGTGGGTAGTGTCGACGGCAAAACCTTACTTAAAGCCGATAAGCGGATTTTGTTAGTAGGTAATTCAGAGGTTGATGAACGCCATGCCAATGACTTAGGCATTGCCGTCGCCGATGAGTTGATGCAGTTGGGGGCGAATAAGATTTTGGCTGAAATCTATCGTAAAGCTTAATCAATGCTGAAGAACTCAACCCAACCTATCGCTCAATTTATCAACACCCGCCCCCGAGAACGGGCAGGGGCATTGACCGCTTTTTTTCTTCAGCACAGTATTGCCGTTTATGAGTTGCCGTTATTAGCCTTAGAACCTCTTGTCCTGACCGACACCGAAACGAGTTATCAACAGTGTTTAATTGGCAAAGAAATTGAGGGAAAAAGTTATCATGCGGTGGGGGTGATTAGCGCAACTGCAGCCGAAATGGGGCTTTTGAGCTGTGGCAAAAACTTTATACCAAATTGCCCTGTGATTGCGGTGGGTGCAAAAACGGCTCAGGTTTTAACGCAGGTGGGCTGGCAAGTGGTTTGTCCAACCGAGAGCAGCAACGAGGGCATGATGCAACTGCCTGAGTTGGCGACATTAAAGGCGGGCAATCGAGTGTTAATCTGGCGAGGTCAAGGCGGTCGGCAACTGCTCAGCGACGATTTGATAAAGCGAGGCGTACAGGTCGATAGCATTGCTTGGTATGAAAGGCAATGCCCTCATGATTTACCCGAGACTTTGGCAACGCTATTTAACCAGCTAAACCCACAACGCCAAACTTTTTTACTCATTAGTAGTGGCGAGGCGTATGGACATTGGCAGACGGTGATGAATCAGAGAAGTGAGGAAAACGAAGCAAGCGAACCTCACCCTCACGCTTGGCAACTCACCGACTTTGTTTATCTGACTTTAGGCGAGCGGTTAAGCAATCGTTTAAGACAAGTCGGGTTGGACGTTGTGCAAATTGATAATTTAAACCCTCAAACGGTTTTAAAGGGTATAAAATTTGGTTGACGTATTAACTTTCATTGTCCTAATCCCTTCAAAAACACTTTTCACACCTTCCCCACTCGCTCAAAAAATGCCCGATATGCCTCGACTTTTTTTTCAAATTTGAGAGGGTAGGCTCTCGAAGTAGAGGGCAAGCGAGTAAGCGTCAGGTGTCGTCCTGCAAAGTCATAATCAATCGTCGCATTGGTTTTTGGCAATTTAGGTCGCTCATCTTCAGGTAACATGTCCAATAAGACTTCAGTGGCTTTGCCCCCTGTCGTAAAGATGGCGTGCAAATTTGGCAACTGCTTAAGCACCTCACCCAAATTTACCGTTTCCACCACCGTCAAAAACTTGTCCGACGCATTACCCTGTTCACGAATCGCTCGTTTTACTGTTGGGCATGAAGCGATGCCTCGCTCGGACATAAAAGCACGTATTTTATCTGCATCAAAGCCTTTTTTTGGCTCGCCCTGCTCATCCATCGCCCGAAAGTGAGCTTTATCGCCAAAAAATACGGCTCCATAAATCCGCCACATGTCATTATTAAAGTTGGGGTAATGAAACGTCATGCCCCACTTGTCGGACGTTGGCGGAAATGTGCCCATCATCAATACGTCGGCATTAGGCGTGAGCACAGGGGCAAATGGGTGGGTTTCGATGGGCTTGGCTCTAGGTTTATGCGTTTTATTGGTGGTGGCATTGTTTGAAACATTGTTTGTAGCGTTAGGATTGGCAGTGGTTTTTGGCATGATGGGATAGGTTCTATAAATCGGTTTTGTAACTGGGTTTGAAAACTGAGTGAAAGCACAGTTTACAACAGGGCTCAACCGTTGTCGCATTTTTGGCGTATAATCAAGGTATTTTGTAACCTTTCATGCCTGTTATATATCTTATTATCATACCCAACACGTCAATTTTGCTGCCGTGAGACATTCTATGACCAATCCAGAACGCCCCGATAACATCGCCAACCCCGATGACATTAACAACGATAAGATTAACAATCCTGATAACTTGTCCACCTCAGCCGAGCATTTGCAAAAGTCGTAAAAGCCTGACGCTGTAGATAGCCAAACGGCAGAGCATACAAACACGGCGAACCAGACAGATGCCAATCCGTATGCCGCCTACCATGTGCATGACCACGAGGACAGACACAGCCAACCTTATACCGCAAGCACATCGGCTCGCCCCAATTGGTTATGGCTAATTCCTGCAATGCTCGCGATGCTTGCCATTGGAGTGCTGGCGGGCAGATGGTGGGCAAATCAGCAAACCAGTGAGGTAGAGGCTGCTCAAAATGACGTTGCCGAACGAGACGTGACCCCACAAATTGCCACCGCAACAGGCGTCACGGAAAAGACAGTGACTGCATCACCTGCCGATGGCAACGCGGCAGACGGCAAGCCTGTCTTAACGGTGGAAACCGTAACGCCGACCCGCTCAATAATTGACGATACGCTCAGTGCGGACGGTACAATCAGCCCCAAAAACGTAGCAACGGTCAACGGTAAAATTAACGGCGTGGCGATTGATGAAGTATTGGTGCAAGAAGGCGACCGAGTGAAGCAGGGGCAAGTGTTGGCGGTGTTCGATAACGATGCCCTCAAGCAACAAAATATCCAAGCGACCGCTGATTTGGCAGAAGCCGAAACCCGCTTTGATCTCGCCAAAAAGGACGCTGATCGCATTTTGCCACTCGTTGAAATGCAAGCGGTGAGCGAGCAAGAAGCCGACCGTTATGTGTCAACCGCAAGACAAGCGGCAGCTTCAGTGGCAGCCGCTAAAGCTCGACTTGACACACAACGCCTCAACATGGATAACGCCAACGTCACCGCCCCCGTCAGTGGCATCATCAGTGAAAAAACGGCGAATGTTGGCTCGGTGCCAGGGCAAGCCCCCCTGTTTACCATCATCGAAGGTGGGGTGCTCGAATGGCAAGCCCAAGTTGACCCAAATAAGGTTGGGGCTATCAATGTTGGCACGCCCGTCACCGTCGAACTGCCTAATAATCAAAGCGTGCAAGGCAAAGTCACTCGCATTGCCCCCGTTGCCGAGCAAGGCAGTCGCCAAATCACCATTTATGCCACCCTCGCCCCACACCCCAACGTGCGAGCAGGTATGTATCAGCGAGGCACGTTTAATCTCGGGCAAGAGTCTGACCTCACCATTCCTGTCAGTAGTGTGGTGAGTGAGGATGGCTATGAATATGTGATGCAGGTCATGGCAGTCAAAGATGCTGACCGCAACACCGTGTATAAGGTACAAAAAACCAAAGTGAATTTGGGTGAACGCATTGGCGACCGTGTGGTGCTCAATGAACCGCTCAAAGGCGATGGCAACATCGTAAGGCAAGGTGGCAGTTTCTTGAATGATGGTGACATCGTCCGACTTGCCGATGACAACTCGAATGGCACTGCCACAGTCAAGGGTGATGCGTCATGAGCCTAAATGTTTCCGCCTATTCCATCCGCAATCCGTTGGTGGCCATTTTGCTGTTTACCCTGCTGACGCTGGGCGGGATTTATGGCTTTATGCAGATGAAGGTGCAGCAGTTTCCCGACATTGATTTCCCTGGGGTCATCACGACGGTCACGCTACAAGGGGCATCGCCAAGCCAATTAGAAAACGACGTGGCAAAAAAGATTGAAAACAAAATCGCCAGTATTGAGGGTGTAAAGCACATTCGGACCACAGTGCAAACCGGGGCGGTCACGGTTGCTACCGAGTTTGTACTCGAAAAAGACATACAAGAGGCGGTGGATGACGTACGGTCGGCAGTCAGCGAGGTCAAAGGCGATTTGCCTGCCGCCGCCAATGACCCGATTATCTCAAAAGTCACCACGGCAGGGTTGCCCGTCGTGACCTATACCGTCTCCGCCGATAACGTCAGTGTTGCCGATTTGTCGTGGTTTGTGGATGACACCATTACCAAACGATTATCTGACATTAAAGGCGTCAGTTCGGTCAGTCGGGTGGGCGGGCTAGAGCGACAAGTGACCGTTGCCGTTGACCCCGCCACACTCAATGCCACTCGCCTGCCCATCACCCAACTGTCACAGCAAATCACGGGAATTCAGCAAGATGCCTCAGGTGGACAAACCGAAGTCGGCGGCGACACGCAGACCATTCGGGTGCTTGGGGCAGTGCAGAACGCTCGGGAACTTGCCGACGTGCAAGTGGCATTGCCATCAGGTGGCTCGCAAACGCTTGGTAGCATGGCGACCATTACCGACGGCACGGCTGATCCGTCTTCCATCGCCAAACTTGATGGTGAAACCGTGGTTGCCTTCAATGTCACCCGCTCTCGAGGGGCAAGTGAAGTCGAAGTCGTTGAAGCGGTGGAGGCTCAGATTGCCCAGCTTGCCACTGAGATGCCCAATTATCACATCGAAAAAGTGTTCGACCGAGCCACGCCAATTGATGAGGATTATCAAGCCTCGCTACGAATGCTGATTGAAGGCGGTATTTTGGCGGTGGTTGTGGTCTTCTTGTTTTTACGGGATTTTCGAGCCACGATTGTGGCGGCAGTGGCTCTGCCGTTGTCGGTCATTCCCAGCTTTTTGGGCATGTATTTGCTCGGGTTTAGCCTGAACATCATCAGCCTGTTGGCGTTGTCACTGGTCATCGGTGTACTCGTCGATGATGCGATTGTTGAGGTAGAAAACATCATGCGACATTTGCGGATGGGCAAAACGCCTTATCAGGCAGCGATGGAAGCGGCGGATGAGATTGGTTTGGCGGTGGTCGCCACGACCTTTACGCTGATTGCAGTCTTTTTACCAACCGCTTTTATGAGCGGGATTGTGGGGCAGTTCTTTAGCCAGTTTGGTTGGACGGCGGCAATTGCGATTTTTGTATCGCTCATGGTGGCTCGTCTGATTACCCCGATGATGGCGGCGTATGTTCTAAAACCCGACTCAGGGCATGACTCTTCAAAAATTGGGCGGGTCATGCATGTTTATCTTAAAACTGTCGCTTGGACGCTACGCCATCGCTGGCTTACTTTGGGGGTCACGCTGGTGCTATTTGTCGGCTCGCTTAGTTTGGTAAAACTCTTACCAACCGCATTCATCCCCGAAAATGACATTGACCAAAGCCGCATCGGCATTACCCTCACCCCCGATGCGAGTTTGGAAGATACCGAAGCAGTGACGGCTGCCGTACGCGATAAAGTGCTGGCAGTGGACGGTGTCAGCAGTGTGCTGGCGGCGATTGGCGACCCGCAAGCCGCAAGTTTGGATTCGAGCACCAACCAAAGTGGCAGCGAAAATGCTGCCAGTCTGGACATTGTGCTTGACCCAAGAGGCACCCGTCCGAGCAAAACTGAGATTGAAGCGACCTTGACCGAAGTCGTCAAAGACGTGCCAGGGGCTAGGTTTGATGTGGGTTTATCAAGCAGTGGCGAGTCAGGCTATAGCTTCTCGCTCACCAGCTCGAACCCTGAATTGTTGCAACAAACCGCTGACCAAGTGATGAACGAGATTCGCACGCTTGCCATCGCAGGCGACGTGACCAGCAATAAAAGTTTACCACGTCAAGAGCTGTCCATTTTGCCCGACCGTATGGCAATGGCAGACCAGGGCGTGACGACCAGCGGCATTGCCGATACGCTCAGAGTAGCGACCTCAGGTGATTATGAACAAGCCCTGTCCAAACTGAATTTGGACACCCGACAAGTGCCAATCGTGGTACGCCTACCCGATGATGCCAAAGACAACGTGAGCCAACTTGGTGACTTGTATGTGCCGAGTACGGGTAACGACAGCACAGGCGTTCGGGTCAATGAAGTTGCCGAACTGGACTTTGGCACAGGACCCTCGGTGGTCAATCGCTTTAACCGTGAGCGGGCGATCAAAATTAGCGTCATGCCAGAGGGCAGTGAGTTGGGCGACTTGGTGCAAGCGGTCAAAGCCTTACCGAGCATGCAAAGTTTGCCAGCGGGCATCACTGTCATCGATGAAGGGCAAGCCGAAAGCATGGCAGAATTATTCACAGGGTTTTTGGTTGCCATGACCGTTGGCATCATCTGCATCTTCGGTGTGCTCATTTTGCTGTTTGGCAAAATCCTGCAACCCTTCACCATTTTAATGGCGTTGCCGTTGTCGATTGGTGGGGCATTTGTCGGGTTGGTGTTGACGGGCAGTAGCTTGTCCATGCCATCGATGATTGGCTTCATCATGCTGATGGGTATTGCCACCAAAAACTCAATTTTGTTGGTTGATTACGCCATCATCGCCGAAAATGAGCATGGATTAAGCCGCTTTGATGCCCTGCTTGATGCGTGTCGCAAACGGGCACAGCCCATCATCATGACCACCATTGCGATGGGGGCAGGTATGTTGCCGCTTGTGTTTGGTTGGGGCGGTGCCGACCCCACCTTCCGACAACCAATGGCAGCCGCCGTGCTTGGCGGTTTGGTCACGTCCACCTCTTTAAGTTTGATTGTCATTCCGATGGTGTATACCTTGATGGATGATTTATCTAATTTTCTACGCAGACTGGCGGGACGGGGTGAAAAATCAGTGGCTCATGAGACGAAGCGGGCTTAATTGGGTTAAAGGAATAGGCATTATGTTATGACCGATGTGTAGTGGCATAATGAAATAGGACAGTAGATAAGAGGTTATACTATCACCAAGACTGGAGAGAAGATATGACCACCAAACGCGGACGCTACAGCCAAGAATTTAAGCTAGAAGCCATTAAACTGGTTGAAGATCAAGGCAGGAAGATACCAGAATAAAACCAGCTTGCTAAAATTATTGTATGTTGGTATGTTAAATGCCTCTGCTAAGTGGACGATGCCGATTCGTAATTGGGGACAGAC
>JAAXIL010000245.1:1601-4513 GCA_012270355.1 Psychrobacter sp. | reverse complement strand
GGAAAGCACTTGTTCAAGGTCAAAATGGATTAGATGCGTTCAATAGTGCGTTACCATTTAATAGCCAAGATGAAGTGCTGGTCTATGCTCGCGCTGCTGGCGATGCCGCTGGCGCCACCAAGATGGATCGACCAGAATGGGTATCGGTCAGTCCTATGACGGGCGATGTCTATGTGACATTGACCAACAATAAATATCGCGGTGTGCGTGATGACCAACCTTTATCAGCTGCTAACCCGCGTAGCTATCAAGTCAATGGCAAACCAAGTGGTAATGACAACGGTCATATCATTCGCTGGGCAGAGACGGGCGGCGATCATGCCGCAACCAGTTTTGAGTGGGATATCTATCTGTTTGGTGCACCAAGTAACTTGTCCGCAGAGAATTTATCGCAGTTAAGTGCTAGCAATGATCTGTCTTCTCCTGATGGTTTGTATTTTGATCCACGTGGTGTGTTATGGATTCAAACGGATGATGGTGCGTATACCGACACTACCAGCTGTATGCTGCTTGCGGCATTACCGGGCAAAGTCAGCGATGGTACTACCATCACGACGTCAGCAGGACAGCAAACACGCATTGGCATGCCGGCTAGTAACGACAATATCAAACGTTTTTTTGTCGGTCCTGAAGGCTGTGAGGTGACAGGCATCACCATGACGCCAGATTTCAAAACCTTATTTATCAACATTCAGCATCCAGGCAACGCTTGGGGTGCCGTCGATGGTGGCAACACGCCACGCTCGGCAACGGTAATGATTACCAAAGATGACGGCGACGTGATTTTGGGTGAGTCATTTGCTTAATTCCTAATTTTGTGGTGAACAATCCTCTTGCCAATCGGTGAGGGGATTTTTTATATACAGTTAATAAATTTGTACATCAAAGCCGATGCGTTGGGTAACAAGTCCAACCCTGACAAAATTTCTTGTCCTGACAATTTAAAGTTCTCAGAAAACTTACGTACGCTATTCATTGGTGAGGATTCGGGCACGCACATCAACAACTTTTTGTGGGCGTATGACGTGGATACGTCCAAGCTCACTCGTATCTTGTCCACACCAGCAGGGGCAGAATCAACGGGCTTGCATGCGGTCGATGAAGTCAACGGCTTTACTTATGTAATGAGCAACTTCCAGCACCCAGGCGAAGGCGTGGAAGATGTGCCAGCGGTTGCCGAACAGGTCATGCCACTGCTCAAACGCAACTACAAAAACAACTTTGGGGCTGCGGTTGGCTATTTGGGCTTGAATGTTGAAAATGCATAATTTAATCATGCTAATTTATAGGGTATAAAATACGCTTTGTCAGCCAAAGCGTACAAACCAAGACGTTTTTGTCGTCTAGGCAGACAACCTATCACGCCCTATAATTCACTCATCAACACAAGGAACTGCTAAGGATTAGCGAGGTGTTGATTGAGATGGATCTCAAAACAGGAAGTAACGCACGAAGCCCAAACCTTTTGCCCTAGGTTTGGGTTTTTTGTTGTCTGAGCCTTGTTGCCTAGTCATTATCCATCAGCCATAACCCATCAGTCAAAACAATCATTTGACATTCTGTAATTTATGAAAAATTTCTGTCATCGCATCTTGAATTATCCACATGTTTGCCACATATAAAAGTCAAATAACACGGCAACACTAAAGTTGACCGTGAGTTATATAAGGATAACTATCATGAGATTCGATAAATTTACGCAAAAATTACAGTCCGCTGTACAATCTGCTCAAAGTTTAGCGGTTGGGCGAGATCACACCAGCATCACGCCTGTGCATTTGCTCGCCACACTACTTGAAGACGAAGCCAATCTTGCCATCTGTCAACAGGCAGGTGGCAACGTACCCGTACTGAAAACCGCCGTGGCAAACGCCTTAAATAATCAAGCAACCATTGCCAATCCAACGGGTGAAGTGAACCTAAATGGCGATGCGGTCAAAATTCTAAACCTCGCCGACCGCCAAGCCCAAAAAGCAGGCGATGAGTTTATTGCTACCGAATGGGTGCTACTGGCATTAAGCGAGCAAGGCGAAACCAAAAAGTTGTTTAAAGAAGCCGGCATTACTGCCGACAGTCTAAAAAAGGTGATTGAACAAATTCGTGGCGACCAAACTGTCGGTAGCCAAACCGCAGAAGATCAGCGAGATGCATTAAATAAATACACCATCAACCTGACCGAACGAGCAGAGATGGGCAAGCTTGACCCCGTGATTGGGCGGGATAGTGAAATCCGTCGCACCATTCAAGTGCTGTCTCGTCGTACCAAAAATAACCCAGTGCTTATCGGTGAACCGGGCGTCGGTAAAACTGCCATTGTTGAAGGTTTGGCACAAAAAATCGTCAATGGCGACGTACCTGAAGGCTTACGCCAAAAAGAGGTATTGTCGCTTGATTTAGGTGCTCTAATCGCTGGGGCGAAATATCGAGGCGAGTTTGAAGAACGCCTTAAAGCCGTGCTCGCTGACCTTGCCAAAGCAGAAGGCAACGTGATTTTGTTCATCGACGAGCTTCACACCATGGTTGGAGCAGGCAAGTCAGACGGGGCAATGGATGCAGGTAATATGCTCAAACCTGCCTTGGCTCGTGGTGAGTTACATTGCGTCGGAGCGACCACACTCGATGAATACCGACAATATATCGAGAAAGATGCCGCCCTTGAGCGTCGTTTCCAAAAAGTGCTCGTTGATGAACCAAGCGTGGAAGACACCATTGCCATTTTGCGAGGGCTAAAAGAACGCTATGAGTTGCATCATGGGGTGGACATTCAAGACAGTGCCATCATCGCTGCCGCTCGCATGAGCCATCGCTACATTACCGACCGCAATTTGCCTGACAAAGCAATCGACTTGGTGGACGAAGCCGCCAGCCGTTTGCGGATGGTGATGGACAGTAAACCCGATGCCTAGGGCAAA
>JAAXIL010000245.1:0-1591 GCA_012270355.1 Psychrobacter sp. | reverse complement strand
CTCGACAGCCGTTTGATTCAACTCAAAATGCAACGGGAGGTTTTGAAAAATGAAGAAGACGCTGGTGCGATTGCCGAACGGGATTTACTGGACGAGCAAATCAGCGAGCTAGAAAAAGAATACGCTGACTTGAACGAAATTTGGCAAGCCGAAAAAGCTCTGGTGCAAGGTTCACAGCAGTACCGTGACGAACTCGACAAAGCCCGCATTGCTTACGAAAAAGCCAGCCGTGAGGGCGATTATGAAACCATGAGTAAGTTGCAGTATGAAACCATTCCGCAACTTGAAAAACGCATTGCCGAGACCGATTTGGCAGAACAAAGCGAGCAAGCGGACGAGCCAAACGGAGTAAAACTGCTTCGCAATAAAGTGACCGATAACGAAATTGCCGAAGTCGTCGCTGCTGCCACAGGCATTCCGGTGAGCAAGATGCTACAAGGCGAGCGAGAAAAAATGCTTGAGATGGAAACCATCTTGCACAAACGGGTCATCGGGCAGGACGAAGCGGTGCAATCGGTTGCCAATGCCGTGCGTCGTAGCCGAGCAGGGTTGTCTGACCCCAATCGTCCGTCGGGTTCGTTCCTATTTTTAGGACCAACGGGCGTGGGTAAAACCGAGCTCACCAAGTCACTGGCAAACTTTTTATTTGACAGTGAAGATGCAATGGTTCGCATCGACATGTCTGAGTTTATGGAAAAACACAGCGTCAGCCGTTTGGTGGGTGCACCCCCGGGCTACGTGGGTTATGAAGAAGGGGGCGTGTTGACCGAAGCGGTGCGTCGCAAGCCGTATAGCGTCGTGCTGTTCGATGAAGTGGAAAAGGCACACCCAGACGTGTTCAACATCTTGCTACAAGTGCTGGATGACGGACGCTTAACCGACTCACAAGGTCGGGTAGTGGACTTCAAAAACACTGTCATCATCATGACCAGTAATTTAGGCTCGCACAAAATCCAAGAGATGGCAGGCGATGAATACGAGGAAATCAAGTCGGCAGTGATGGATTCAGTTGGGCAACATTTTCGCCCTGAATTTGTCAACCGTATTGACGAAATCGTGGTGTTCCATCCGCTCGGCATGGCACAAATGGCAGGCATTGCAGACATTCAACTTGACCACTTGCGTGAGCGTTTGGGTGAGCGTGACATCGGCTTGAAACTCTCACCCGATGCCATGAACAAGCTGGTTGCCGTCGGTTATGACCCTGTGTACGGAGCAAGACCGCTTAAACGAGCGATTCAGCAACAAATCGAAAATCCGCTATCGCTCAGATTGCTTGCTGGTGATTTTGTGGCAGGTGATACGATTGAAGTCACCGTTGATGCCGATACCGATGAATTAGCATTTTCCAAAATTTAAAGGAAAACACAATCAGTTTAATAAGTCCCTGGCGGGTGATGCAAAGCGTCACTCGCCTTTTTATCAACCGTCGCCGTAAAACCACCCACTTCAGGGGGTGGATATAAGGCGACACATACTGTCGCATAATGCATCACATTGCTTGCAGTCGAACAATAGACTTGTCACACTAACCCAATGAAAACACTCAAGCTACGCATCAAAGACAAACACGTAAACCAGCTAAACAAAC
>JAAXIL010000237.1:2013-4516 GCA_012270355.1 Psychrobacter sp. | reverse complement strand
ATACCCCACACCGTGCCAAACAGACCGATATAGGGCGTCACCGAACCGATGCTTGCCAGCACCGGCAACCCTGATTCTAAAACCTGTTGCTCACGACCCAGCCCCACCCGAAGCTTGCGTTCAACATTATCAATCACATCATCGGGAGCAAAGCGGTTGTTGGCAAGCCGAAGCATCTCACCATACCCAACATAAAAAATATGAGCGAGGCCCTGACGGTCGGGCGAATTTTGCACCCCTTGATACAACTTTCCTAAGTCATCGCCTGCCCAAAACCAACTCTCAAACATCTCATCATGCCGTCTTGCACTACCAAGTCTGGCACTCATGCGAAAAATCAGCACCCAACAAATCAGCGATGCCAACAGCAAAATCCCCATGACGATTTGCACCAGCAAACTGGCATCTAAAATGAGGGAAACAAGATTAATGGAGTCGTTCATAGTAGGCATTACGCAAAACAAAGTTAGCCCGCTATTGTAAATACTTGCGAGCCTAAAAAAAAGAAAAATTACACCACAACCCGATAAAACTTTAATTTAAGCAGATTGACCCGATAATAAGACGTACGCCAATCAATATAAAAGCTTTTATAAACGGAAAATTGCCCATGCGAATGCCCGAACCCCGTTCATCTCGACAACTCAATCAACTTGCCACCCAACTGCAAGGCGAAGCCGAACTCACCGGCATCAATGCCTCAGGCACCCAAATCTCAAGCCGAGCGTTTGAAATGGTGACCGACTTTGCCCCAGCGGGTGACCAGCCCAAAGCCATTGACGAGTTGGTTTCAGGCGTAGAGGCAGGCATGGACGCACAGCTATTGCTCGGGGTAACGGGTTCGGGTAAAACTTATACCATGGCTCAAGTCATCAGTCGGCTTGGACGACCCACCATTATCATGGCACACAACAAAACGCTTGCCGCCCAATTATACGGCGAATTTAAGGCGTTTTTTCCCAACAATGCGGTAGAATATTTTGTCAGCTACTACGACTATTATCAGCCAGAAGCCTACGGCGCCGCCAGCGATACCTTCATCGAAAAAGACAGTGCAATTAACGACCACATTGACCAAATGCGACTGTCCGCCACACGGGCATTGCTCGAGCGACGGGATGCCATCATCGTGTCGTCGGTATCGTCGATTTATGGTTTGGGCGACCCCGAAAGCTACCTAAAAATGCTGTTGCACATCGTCGTTGGTGATTTGGTTGATCGTAATGCCATCATCAAACGATTAGTTGAGTTGCAATATACTCGCAACGAGCTGGACTTTGGGCGAGGTACATACCGTTTGCGGGGCGAGATGCTCGACATCTATCCTGCTGAGTCCGAGCAATTGGCAGTCCGCATTCAACTGTTCGATGATGAAGTGGAAAAAATCTCATGGTTTGACCCCCTCACGGGCAAAACCGTGCGTACCGTGCCCCGCATCACCATCTATCCTAAGTCGCATTACGTCACCCCCCGCAACAAATTAGAAGCGGCGAGCCATGCCATCAAAGCCGAGCTTGAAGACCGCCTAACGTATTTCCGTGACAACGATAAGCTCATCGAAGCTCAACGCATCAAAGAACGCACCCAATACGACCTTGAGATGATTCAACAACTCGGCTATTGCAATGGCATCGAAAACTACTCTCGCCATTTGTCAGGCAGACCGTCAGGCGAAGCCCCGCCAACCTTGTTCGATTACATACCGCCCGATGCATTGCTCTTTATTGATGAATCGCACGTCACCGTGCCACAAATCGGAGCCATGTATAAAGGGGATCGCTCTCGCAAAGAAAATTTGGTGAATTACGGCTTTCGTCTGCCAAGTGCGATGGACAACCGCCCGATGCAATTTGAAGAGTGGGAACGCATCAAACCTGCCACCATTTTTGTTACCGCCACGCCCGCCCAATATGAACTCGAACACAGTCAAAAAGTGGTTGAGCAAGTCGTTCGCCCAACGGGACTGGTTGACCCCATCATCGAAATCCGCCCCGTGTTGACGCAAGTGGATGATGTCCTCTCAGAAATCACCAAACGCCGTGAGCTGGACGAACGGGTGCTCATTACCACGCTCACCAAACGTATGGCGGAAGACTTAACAGGCTACCTCAAAGAATACAACATCAATGTGGCGTATCTGCATTCGGACATTGACACTGTGGAACGCATGAAAATCATACACGAACTCAGGACGGGCGTGCATGATGTACTTGTTGGTATCAACCTTTTGCGGGAAGGTTTGGATATGCCCGAGGTCAGCCTTGTGGCGATTTTTGATGCCGATAAAGAAGGCTTTTTACGCTCGGAGCGGTCACTGATTCAGACCATTGGACGGGCGGCTCGCCATGTGAACGGTAAGGCGATTTTGTATGCTGACAGCATCACACCGAGCATGGAAAAAGCGATTGAGGAAACCGAGCGTCGCCGAGAAAAGCAAATTGCCTTTAACAAAGAACACGGCATCACGCCTCGCAGTGCCACACGACAACTCACCGACAAATTG
>JAAXIL010000237.1:0-2003 GCA_012270355.1 Psychrobacter sp. | reverse complement strand
CCAAAAGCGACACGGGTTAGGCGGAAGAAGCAGTCAATGACAATCACTCCATACCCTCAACCAGTAAACTGCCAGATGTGGATATTGAAATTTTGCGTAGCCCCGACTTACTGGCAAAAGAAATCAATCGTTTAGAAAAGGAAATGAAGCAATTATCTCGAGACTTGAAGTTTGAGGAAGCGGCAAAAGTGAGAGATAAAGTGCTGGAACTTCGAGATTATATGGTCGCTTAACTCATTGAAGTTATTTCTTCGCAAAATAAAGACGTGGCTTGAAATAGGGCGACATAAGTCTGTCATCAAACCGTCATGCTAAATTCATCGCATTGTCATATTTGCGAAGTATTCTCATCTAAAACAAATTAGGGAGGATGCACAATGACAATTAGAAACAATCAGTGTCAATCATTGGGGTTAAGTGTTCAGCCAGCTTTTGACCTTGAAGAGCTTGGCGAAACGCACGACCACGATGAGTTGGCTTTTGACGATGATGATGCATTTGAAATGTAAGATTTATAACTTAATAACATCGTTATAAAGATAAAAATAATCTAATAATAATAACAATTGAGTTAAGCATAAGAACAACAATGATAACGCAATAATAATAACCTTGAATACTGAATATATGTAGTATTTTAAGACCTTGTGACTCTAGCAAGGTCTTTTTTTTGTTTATTTAAATTTGTTCCTCAAACTACCATTATAGTTAATTCTTCTCATCTAAAGCCATAGAAAGTAAAAAGGCACGATAAACGCACCTTTTTAAGTTCAGAAAAATTATCAAAACCTTTACAACTTACCAATCCATGCTTTAATCGCCAATGCCTGTTCGTCGGCATTGCCAATATAAGTGCCAGGCGTGAGCTCACGTAAACGGGCTTTGTCAGCATCGCTCACCGCATCCAATTCACCGCTTTTGATAAACTCAAGCATGGCGTCACCTGTCATGGCATTGCCTCGGGTAAGAGCTTTGAGTTTTTCGTATGGATTTTCGACACGGTAGCGACGCATTACCGTTTGAATCGGCTCGGCAAGCACTTCTTGAGCATTGTCCAAGTCCTCTGCCAAACGGGTTGGATTGACTTCCAATTTGCCAATCCCTTTTAAGCACGCCTCATAAGCAATGACGCTTTGAGCCAAGCCAACCCCAATGTTACGCAGTACGGTAGAGTCGGATAAGTCCCGTTGCAATCGGCTGATTGGCAATTTTTCGCCCAAATGAGCCAGCATCGCATTCGCCACGCCCAAATTGCCCTCAGAGTTCTCAAAATCAATCGGGTTTACTTTATGGGGCATCGTCGATGAGCCGACCTCGCCGTCTTTCAGTTTTTGCTTAAAATAGCCTAAGCTAATGTATTGCCACACGTCACGGTTAAAATCAATCAGCACCGTATTAAAACGTCGCACTGCATCGAACAATTCGGCAATGTAGTCGTGTGGTTCGATTTGCGTGGTGTATCGGTTAAAGGTTAGTCCCAACCGATGAGTAATAAAGGTTTCGGCATGATTTTGCCAATCAACATCAGGATAGGATGATAAGTGTGCATTGTAATTACCAACCGCCCCGTTGATTTTGCCCAAGAGTTCGACCTGCTGAACTTGTTTAATTTGCCGAGCCAAGCGATATGCCACATTCGCCATTTCTTTTCCGAGTGTGGTGGGGCTGGCGGTTTGTCCGTGTGTGCGAGACAGCATCGGCAGGCTGGCGTGCGTGGTGGCGAGATTGACGATGGCATCTTGCACCTGTGTCATTTTGCCAACAAGCTGTTCCCGACTGTCCTTTAGCATCAACGCATAGCTTAAGTTATTAATGTCTTCACTGGTACAGGCAAAATGCATAAATTCCAAACTGTCCGCCAATTTAGCGGTACCTTTGAATGTATTTTTAATGAACTACTCAACCGCTTTGAGGTCGTGATTAGTGGTGGCCTCAATGTCTTTGACTGCCTGAGCGTCCGCCTCGCTAAAGTTGTCCACAATGCCGTTCAAAAAGGTATTGGT
>JAAXIL010000218.1 GCA_012270355.1 Psychrobacter sp. | reverse complement strand
GAAACCGATTCTGACCCTGACGGAGTTAACCTTGTGGCTAGCATCAACCAAGCCGAAGAAAAAAACAACTGGGCGGTGCAAATTCCGTATGCGATGGGGTTGATTGGTACACGCTCGCTGGATACGCCAATTTTGGGCATTCATGACATCAAGGAAATCAACCGAGAACGCATCGTCAACGGCATGGGTGCGGTGATGTTGATGGAAGAGTTGCGAGCCGACCCTGACAATGAAGTCATCAAGTCTGACTTTGAAAAAGTAAAGGATGACTTAGGCTTTGGCTTGCTACTTAAAAAATACACCGCTGATGTGTCACAAGCCACGCCTGAGATGATTGATAAAGCGGTGAATGACACCATTCCTGCGGTTGCCCCCATGTTTTGGTCGTTCCGCATCATGGTTGGGGCAGGTTTTTTGATGGTATTTTTGTTTGTCGCCAGCTTTTTTTATACAGTCCAGGTCACATGCGATCACTTAAAGTGGATACTAGGCTGGTCACTGTATATGTTGCCGATGCCGTGGGTCGCAATTGAGATGGGTTGGTTTGTCGCTGAATATGGTCGCCAACCTTGGACAATTTATGGCGTATTGCCCACGCATTTGTCGGTGTCGAACATCAGCGTTGCCAATGTGTATGGCTCGCTACTCGGGTTTGTTGCCTTCTACACTTTCTTACTGATTATCGAGATGTATTTAATGATTAAATACGTCAAAAAAGGTCCTGCCAGTTTAGGGACGGGTCGCTATGATGGTGAAGAACCCATCAACGTCACCCCAACTCGCAACCCTCAGGAGGTGAACCATGTTGTTTGATTATGAAACCCTCAAGCTGATTTGGTGGCTACTGGTTGGTGTTTTGCTGATTGGTTTTGCCATCATGGATGGGCACGACATGGGCGTGTGTTCGCTACTGCCCTTTGTCGGCAAAAATGACGAAGAACGTCGGGTTATTGTCAATACCATCGGTCCACATTGGGAAGGCAATCAGGTATGGTTCATCACAGGTGGTGGGGCGATTTTTGCCGCGTGGCCTTTGGTGTATGCCACAGCGTTTAGTGGCTTTTATTGGGCACTTATTGCCGTACTTTGGGCATTATTTTTTCGCCCAGTCGGCTTTAAGTATCGCAGTATGATTCACGATAAAAAATGGCGAACGTCATGGGACTGGGCGTTGTTTGCTGGCTCATTTATCCCTGCGGTCGTGTTTGGCGTGGCGTTTGGCAACCTCTTCTTAGGCGTGCCATTTAGTTTTGACACCAGCTTGGTTTCGACTTATTCAGGCACGTTTTGGGCATTGCTCAATCCGTTTGCCTTGCTGTGTGGTTTGGTGAGTGCGACCATGCTCATCATGCAGGGAGGTGCATATTTAGCTCACCGCACGGTCGGTGACATTCAAGCCCGCACCATCAAATACGCCTCACTGTCGGCGATTGTGATGGTGGTGTTATTCATTGCTGGTGGCGTGTGGCTACAAAGCATTGAGGGCTATGCCATTACGTCTGCAGTGAACACGCAAGGCTTACCTGACCCCCTCGCTAAAGAGGTGGTGCGTGAACCAGGTGCCTGGATGAAAAACTATACTGCTTACCCTATAGCTTGGCTTTTCCCAGCATTGGGCGTGTTGATGCCAGTGCTGACTGTCTTGCTGATGAGAGCAGGACGAACGTTATTGGCGTTCATCACCTCCAGTTTGGCGGTGTTGGGCGTGATCATGACCGCAGGCGTGTCACTATTTCCCTTCATCATGCCATCGTCAACCAATCCCGTTTCGAGCTTGACGGTATGGGACAGTGTCTCAAGTCACTTAACCTTAATGGTGATGCTGTATGCCGTGGTTCTTTTGTTGCCGATTGTGGTCATTTACACCAGTTGGGCATACAGTGTGATGGCAGGCAAGGTCACGCAAGCCTACATTCGTGAAAACGACCATACGGCTTACTAAGCTGTAGCATGATTTAAGCAATACGTAAATTAAGTAGCACAGGAATTAAGGAGCGTTTATGTGGTATTTTGCATGGGTATTGGGGCTGGGGTTTGCGGTATTACTTGCCATCCTCAATGCCATTTGGTTAGAAAATGAAAAAGGTCGCCTAGAAGCTTTTGGTCCAAAAAAAGGTAAAGGCAAACAGGACACCGATGCCGATATTGACTAGATACTATATCGGTGTGCTATTCAACAAAAAATCAAAAAAACACCAGACCGCGATCAGGTATTTTTTTGGTTTATTAGAACTTATTTATTCGGAGCTGGCGTGGTGCGTAGATAAGGCTTAATTTCGGTATAGCCTTTTGGATAATCTTTTTCAGAGATGTCTTCGGTTTTGATGCTTGGCGGAATGATCACGTCATCCCCTTCTTTCCAATCGACGGGTGTAGCGATGTTGTATTCGTCCGACAGTTGCAACGCATCAATCACCCGAATGATTTCATCAAAATTACGACCACAGCTGGCAGGATAGGTCAGCATCAAGCGAATTTTTTGCTTCGGGTCAATGATAAACACACTACGCACGGTATGCGTGCTATCTGCCTCAGGGTGCATCATGTCATACAGCTCGGCAACCTTTCTGTCGGGGTCAGCGATGATGGGGAAATTCATCTCGGTGCCTTGCGTTTCGCCAATGTCTTTGCACCATGCATTATGGTCTTCTAGATTATCCACCGACAAGCAAATGGGCTTAACCCCTCGTTTTTGGAACTCGCCATTGAGAGCCGCTGCCCGCCCCAATTCGGTGGTACAAACGGGCGTGAAGTCGGCAGGGTGCGAAAATAACACGACCCAATTGTCGCCTGCCCATTCATAAAAATTAATGTCGCCTTCGGTGGTTTGTGCATCAAAGTTTGGGGCAGTATCGCCTAAATGTAAATGTGCCATTGTATTATCCTTTTATCATCTGTAAGTTTATTCACGCTTATATTAAACGCTTATTTTAAAACAGTCATATAGGCGAGCTTGCCTATCAACCAAACATAACTTAATCGCTATGGCATTTACAGTCAAGCCCCCTTGTATTCTATACTTATGAAGTATCAATTATATACTTAAAGACAACAAGCGAAGTACTAAACATAGCCGATTAACGAGCTAAACCAACATAATGACTTGATGCTATAATTGCTCCGTCATCCATCACTTAGATTCATGCCATGACCGCCACCACGCCAAGCACAACAAACCAATCAACTCATCCTAACGACTCAAATCAGCCCAATAAAACCGCCAAAGGGTCATTATTTGTTATCACCGCTGCCTCTGGTACGGGCAAAACGTCATTGGTCAAAGAACTGATTGCTGAGACTGATGGGCTTGAGGTTAGCGTATCGCACACCACTCGCCCGCCCCGCCCTGGCGAAGAAAATGGCGTACATTACCATTTTACCGATTCAGACACATTTCAAGCGGACATCGCCACTGGCAAGTTTTTGGAACACGCTCAGGTTTTTGATAATTTTTATGGTACCTCGAAGCAAGCAGTAAGCGATAAGTTGGAAGCTGGTTTGGATGTGGTGCTAGAGATTGACTGGCAAGGGGCATTGCAAGTAAAAGAGCTATTTAAAGATGCGGTGCTCGTTTTTATCTTACCGCCCAGCAGAGCCGCATTGCGTGAGCGTCTGTCCAATCGGGGGCAAGATAGCGAAGCGGTGATTGAGAAACGCCTAGCCGGAGCGGTCACCGAGATGCAGAACTATGTACATTTTGATTATGTGGTGATTAACGACAACTTTGCCACTGCCTTGAATGAACTTAAAGCCATCGTAACTGCCCACCGTCTCGCTTGCACTCGACAAGCCTGTGTTTATGACCGCATGATTCACGCCCTTTTAAGCGAATAATTTGCTATAATGTTCGATTGATTTTCATTTATGGCTTTTTTCGAACTTTTTGAATTATTGAATGAACAGGTAAGTAGCTATGGCACGAGTGACAGTAGAAGATTGTTTGCATGCGGTGGATAACCGCTTTGAGTTGGTATTGGTCGCCAGCAAACGAGCACACCAATTAGCAAAAGGGTTTGCCGAACCTCAAGTCGAAGTCGACAACGATAAGCCAACTGTTTTGGCACTGCGTGAAATTGCAGAAGGCAAGGTTACTAAAGACATCTTAAACCAACCCGACCATCATTTTGCGACCAACTCATTAGAATTGGCATTAAGCAATGGACATGGATTTTAATGCGTTTCAATGCTGTCAGGTTGAATGACCACGTTTTTTAACGTGGTTTTTTTATTCTTATATTTGTTCTTCGTTATTAGCTATATCGCAACTCTCTATCATTCGTGACAAACCCTCCCTTATTCTCCATATATTACTTGTTAAACCCATTGATATGACGCATATCCAGTTTTTATAAAACGTTTTCAAATGGGTGTTGACAACTTGCCTTTTTTTCGGCTATGTTAAGTAACTGGGTCATACCACACTTTTTTGAAGCCAAAATTTGTCGCTGTCATTGCGTTTCGATACAATTTCTGTCGGACATAATGAAGCGACTTTTTTTACCGCAAAATTCCCATCCCACTTTAAGTTAAAT
>JAAXIL010000184.1:3982-4543 GCA_012270355.1 Psychrobacter sp. | reverse complement strand
AGTTCAAATAAAATGGTGGTCATTTAACTGCTTACCTTTTTTCAAAAATATGTTTATCGCATGCGAATCATAAAGTTCTCGCATGGCTAGGGCATCACTCGGTTCAGTTTTTCGGATGGTGATTGGCATAACGCTTATTCATCACTCGGCAAATACTTCGCCAACGCATCTGCCTTATGAGCTTCATCTGCTAACGGGAAGCCGAGTTTGGCACGAGAGGTGACATACCCCTGAGCCACCTTGCGAGCCAGCGTCCGTACTCTTAGAATAAAGCGTTGCCGTTCGGTGACCGAAATCGCCCCACGAGCGTCCAATAAATTAAACGTGTGCGACGCTTTGAGCACCATTTCATAAGCGGGCAAGGGCAAATCTGCATCCACCAGTTTGTCGGCTTGAGCTTCATAAAAATCAAACAGTTCAAACAGTTTTGGCACGTCGGCGTGTTCAAAGTTATATGTCGATTGCTCTACCTCGTTTTGATGGAACACATCGCCATAAGTCACTTTGCCAAACTGTCCATCCGTCCACACCAAATCATAGACGCTATCCACGCCTTGAATG
>JAAXIL010000184.1:0-3972 GCA_012270355.1 Psychrobacter sp. | reverse complement strand
ACGGGAAAGCATTCTAATCCGCCCACTTGCTGAAAATAGGTAAATTGGGTGACTTCCATGCCGTTTAGCCACACTTCCCAGCCCAAGCCCCACGCCCCAAGCGTTGGCGATTCCCAGTTGTCCTCGACAAACCGCACGTCATGCGTGAGCAGGTCAATGCCGATGGCTTTAAGCGAGTCCAAATACAGCTCTTGAATATTGGGCGGATTGGGCTTTAGCACCACCTGAAACTGGTAATAGTGTTGTAGACGGTTAGGATTGTCGCCATAGCGTCCGTCAGTGGGGCGACGAGACGGCTGAACATACGCCGAATTCCACCGCTCAGGACCGAGCGAGCGTAAAAACGTGGCGGTATGAAACGTGCCTGCCCCCATTTCCATGTCGTAGGGTTGCAGGACAACACACCCTTTATCTGCCCAAAAGTTTTGCAGGGTTAGAATCAAATCTTGAAAGGTCATGGTTTGCTGAATAGTTTGCTGAGATGAAGATAAATCGGACATAGCAGGTTCTTATTAGGTTAGCAGATAAGGTTATGGACAACGGATGGCGATTACCTTACTAAAAAATGCGAAATTTATCCACGTTTTGACGCATGGCAAAGAAAATTTAGGCAAAAAAATACCCAGACGATGACGCTGTCTGGGCAGGAGGAAAACTATTTACAAACGTCTTGGCGAAACGTACTAACGATAAGAGGCTTGCGACGCATTGGGCATGATGAGCCATAAAATGACATAAATCAAAATACCTGGTACGCCCGCCACCAGCGTCGAAATGCCAATAAATAAGAGGCGAGTCAAATTTGGTGACCAGCCCAAATATTCAGCAATGCCACCCATCACCCCTGCAATCATGCGATGATTGCGTGATCGGTGTAATTTTTGTAGTGATTGTGCCATATTGATGACCTCATGCGTTGTCTGTATTTCTAATATGGGGCAATCAGGGCAAAATTCAAGGGCAAAGAGGGGCAAAAATTGGTTACAATGCCCTTATTTACCGAAATATATTCGAATCTAATTAGAGCCAACAGAGAATTGAAATGAGCCAAGCATCAACCTTAGCTATTAACGAACCGTCCATCGACGACCAACTCGACCTTATCCGCCGAGGCACGCAAGAGATTTTGTCCGAAGAAGACTTAATCAGCAAACTTAAAGAAAACCGTCCGCTGACCATCAAAGCAGGGGTTGACCCCACCGCCCCCGATTTGCATTTGGGGCATACCGTGCTGATTAACAAACTCAAGCACTTTCAAGATTTGGGGCATAATGTCATCTTTTTGATTGGTGATTACACTGCCAAAATTGGCGACCCAACGGGCAAAAACGCCACCCGTCCGCCTCTCACTGAAGCAGACATTGCCGACAATGCCAAAACCTACGCCGAGCAGGTGTTTAAGATTTTGGATAAAGACAAAACGCAGGTGCGGTTTAATTCGGAGTGGTTTAATGACATGAGTGCGGGCGACATGATACAGCTTGCCAGTCAGCAAACCGTGTCTCGTATGCTCGAGCGTGACGATTTTTCTAAACGCTACAACGCCCAAACGCCCATTTCCATTCATGAGTTTTTATACCCATTGGTGCAAGGCTACGATTCGATTGCTCTAAAAGCCGATGTGGAGCTGGGCGGAACCGATCAAACCTTTAACCTGTTGATGGGACGCACGCTTCAGTCTCGTTATGGGCAAGATTCACAGGTGTGCATCACGGTGCCAATTTTGGAAGGGTTGGACGGTGTGAACAAAATGTCCAAGTCGCTTGGCAACTATGTGGCGATTTACGATGCCCCTGGCACCATGTATCAGAAAATCCTATCCATGCCCGACACCCTCATTCGTCGCTATTTCGAATTTTTGAGCTTTAAGCCGATGAGCGAGATTGATGCCCTCATGACCGAGATGGAAAACGGACGCAATCCGCAAGAGGTTAAACGCATTTTGGCAGAAGAACTCATCGAACGCTTCCATGACAAAGAATCTGCCGAGAACGCTCATAAATCGGCGGGCAACGTATTGGCGGAAGGTGAACTGCCCGTTGACTTACCTGAAGTAACGCTCGAGTTGCCCGACGGTCAAGAGGCGTTGTTTATCACACAAATTTTGAACCAAGCCGAGCTTGCGAAAAACAACGCGGCAGCCAAAGACATGGTAAAACGAGGGGCGGTGAAGGTTGATAATGAAGTAGTGAACGCAGGCTTTAATCTAACGTCTGGTCAAACCGCTGTGATTCAAGCGGGCAAAAAGGCGTATGCGAGGGTGGTGGTTGATTAATACCTAATCCCACCTTTCCTCTGAAATTAAATGAACCATGTTAACATGGGAGAAGCCTTCAAGCGTTAGAAGGCTTCAACTCTTTACGTAAAAACAGCGTATGCACCACCCACGCAGGACCAATGAGCAAAAATTGTAAGTCCTCGAAAAAGGACGGCTTTTTGCCTTCGAGTTTATGCCCAATAAACTGTCCAATCCACGCCACCACAAACACCCCAGCCCAAAACTTAAAGCCAAGCGGGAGCAATGCCATTGCCGACAAACACATGAGCGTAAATATGCCCATCGCCACAAACAACGGCATGGACAGCTTAAGATAAAACAGGCTAATCAGCATGGTGAGCACAATAGTAATCCATGCCGACAACGACATGCCCATGCCAAGAATACTGACAAAGATGGTTGGCACGCACAGCCAATGAATTTTTTTATTGATGGGATTTTGATGGCTCACGGCATAGTCGGCAAGCCATTGGTCAAGGTTTCGCTTCATTGCTTTAGACGTTTTCATGGTCAATTCCTTTTGACAGTTGGTGATAACCGCTCACCTTAATTATTCGCTCATTTAGCGAAAAAAGCAAACCCGACTACTAACAATTGAAGTGAGCAATTTTAGTAGTCGGGCATATCTCCGCTTGAGTTAAACCAGCGAGTTAGGCGGTACGCTCACTGCGATACCATTCATAAAGCCCCACAAAGGCGTTGACTTGATACACCATGGTTTGAATGGCAAAAATGATGTTGCCAGTCATCAAATTAACGATCAACCATACAAAGTTGACCGCAATCCACAGCCACCAACTAAACGAATAACGCAAAATCATTGTCGCCTGAGCGGTGATGGATAGCACAAACGCTATGACGTTAATCCAAAAGAAGTCAATTGACCCCAAAAACTGACTGCCATCGTCCTCAACCACTCGTCCATAGCCCATGCTCGCCAGCCAATCGTTGACCACAGGGAACAACGCCAAACCAATGGCAATAAACGCAATGGTGATGAGCCAAACCCATTTGCTGGCAGATTTGGGAATCATGTCACCATCGGCATCGGTGTTTTTCGACCAATAAAACAAGCCGTAAACGTGGGTAAAAAAGTTAAATAGTGGGGCAAGCATCAACCCGACTGCCCCTGACGTGCCTTGCACCACCACTTCGCCCGCTGTGGCTGCCATGCCAAGTCCGTTACCCGCCACATTTTTGCGAAACGACAGCGACACCACGCACAGCAAACCAATATAACCCACGCCCAGATAAAACCAGTCTAGCCCCGTGTGTTCGGTGAATTGCCAAAACCCGACACCCACCGCCAATACCCCAAAGAGAAACCAGCCGAGAATCCACTGCTTCGCCCCCTTACCCGTAATGTTGTCAAAAAATTCAATACGCATGATGATGTTCCATCGTTGTTTTTAAGAGAGTTGTTTTTAACCAAAAAAAGATGGCGGAATGATAGCAAAATCTTGTTCACTTTGGGCAATAAGTTAGTGTGGGCAAGAGGTTGATAATTCGCCCCGCTATGTTTTTTACAAAAAAAAACGTAGCGGGGTTATTGTGATAAATCGTTATGAAAAATTACAGGAAGACGACTTTATCAATAAATGCCACCGCCTGTTCAATCCTCTCTTGATAATCAGGGCTGATGATGCGGTGCGGTTCGATGGCATGACGCGCAAAATTCTCTTCAAGACGGGCTT
>JAAXIL010000241.1 GCA_012270355.1 Psychrobacter sp. | reverse complement strand
AGCCAAGCCCCGCATAGCCATCGTCTGCACAAGGATATCGCTACAATCGGGGCTAGCGGATACATCTCGTTCTTGCTAACATTCGTCGTGCTCAAAGATCACTCAAATTCCAAAATGTATCAATACGGCATTGTCTGCATTTTCAACTTGTTGAAGGTCAATCACAGCGGTTAAATCGTCTAGCACTAGTGGTTTGTCTAAAGTCAGCGTTTCGTAATGACCATTGTCACCAACCTCGTAAGTGGTCGTCCATAAACCCTTCAAAATTCTCAAAACAACAATAGTGAAAGTTCAAAATAGAGGTAAAAAATCAATGATGATTCATCATTCGCTGATACGTATCCGCAAACCTCTCACTATCACCACCACTGTTATAAAACGCAGGAATCACATACGTCACCAAAATCTCAAAATCGCCTTGACGGTATAAACTGGCGACCAATGGTTCAGCCTGCTCGGTGTCGTTAAAGCCATAATCGGCAATGACTTGCTCAAACTTAGCGTAAAACGTTTCAAAGAATGCTTTACTGTCCTCAAAATTATCATCAAAATAGGTTTCAAGTTCCTTTAACGCTTTTTGCAACTCAGTTGCTTGAGATTCATTCAAGTTATACTCGGTTTGCATCATCTCGATAAATGTCATGGCGTGTCCTTTTTTGTTCATTAGTTTTTGGTCTATCAGTTAGTGAGTTTTATACTTATCCAACAAAGCCCTCGGAATATGACAATAATCTTCAGGGCAACGGGTGAGACGGTCTTGATGCTCATCGGCACTTTTCACATAGTTGGTTAGGGGTAATACTTCCACCACGATTTTGTCGCTATCCGCACGAGCATAAATAAACCGTCTGGCAATGGCTAAATGCTTAGGGTCAGTGCTATAAATCCCCGTGCGATATTTTTCGCCCACGTCCTCGCCTTGCTTGTTTACGCTATACGGGTCGATAATCTCAAAAAAATAGCTCAGCAACTGCTTAAGCGAAATCGTGTCAGGGTCAAACTCGGTTTTGACACATTCGGCATACCCGTCATAAGCACCGTTTAATATATGGCTGGTGCCATTGGCTCGTCCTGCTTCGGTGCAAACCACCCCAGGCAAGTGGCGAATAAACTCTTGTACGCCCCATAAACACCCACCAGCGAGATAAATGGTTTGTTTCACTATCTAACGACCCATCATCCCTGACGTTGCCTTATGATGCTCGGTATGTTGTTGATATAAATGTGCTGTAGTGAGCAATTTGCCATCGTCCCAATGGTTGCCAATCAGTTGCAAGCCGACTGGCAAACCGTCTGCCGTCAAGCCTGCTGGCATGCTAATCGCAGGTAAGCCCGCCAAGTTCACCGCAATGGTATAGACATCGCCCAAATACATGCTCACGGGGTCGAGGTCTTCGCCAAGTTTGTAAGCAGGGGTAGGGGCAGTGGGACTGGCAATCACATCGCACTGCTCAAATGCACGGGCGAAATCTTGCAAAATCACCCGACGCACCTTTTGAGCTTTGGTGTAATAGGCATCAAAATAGCCCGCCGATAGGGCATACGTCCCCATCAAAATGCGTCGTTTCACTTCATCGCCAAAGCCTTCTGAGCGAGAGCGGGTGTAGAGGTCGTGCAAGTCTTTGGGGTCATCACAGCGGTAGCCAAACCGCACGCCATCAAAGCGGGATAAGTTCGACGACGCTTCGGCAGGGGCAAGCATATAATAGGTAGCAAGGGTGATTTCAGGGTTGGTGATGTTCACATCGACAATGGTTGCCCCCAAGTCTTCGTATTGTTTGAGTGCAGAACGAACCTTGTCTTCCACCGCTTTGTCCAAGCCTTTGCCAAAGTATTCTTTTGCCACGCCAATTTTTAGCCCAGCAAACGGCTTTACGTCGGTGCTGTTTTGCACTGCCGTGTTCATGTCTGCCACATAGTCGGGCACATCACGCTTAATCGACGTGGCATCTTTCGGATCATACCCTGCCATTTGCTGTAGCAAATAGGCACAGTCTTCCGCCGAGCGTCCAAACGTGCCCGCTTGATCAAGACTTGAGGCATAGGCAATCATGCCAAAACGAGACACCCGCCCGTAGGTTGGCTTGATGCCTGTCAGTCCACAAAACGATGCAGGCTGGCGAATCGAGCCACCCGTATCACTGCCCGTCGCAAACGGCACAAATCCTGCCGCCACTGCCGCTGCCGAACCACCCGATGACCCACCAGGTACACGGTGTAAGTCCCAAGGGTTATGCACCGCCCCATAATGCGAGCTTTCGTTGTCTGACCCCATCGCAAACTCATCCATGTTGAGCTTGCCGAGACAGATTGCTCCTGCGTTTTTGATATTGGCAACCACGGTAGCGTCGTAGGGTGAGACAAAGTTATACAAAATTTTTGATCCCGACGTGGTCAGTACGCCTTCGGTACAAAACAGGTCTTTGTGTGCCATCGGAATGCCAAGTAGCGGTTTAGCTTCAGTGTCGCTGTTTGCTAATTCGCTATCGGCTTGTTTGGCAGCGTCCATCGCCATGTCTGCCGTCACGGTGATAAAGCTGTTCACTTCACTATCCAAGCGGTCGATGCGGTCTAGATGGTGCTCAGTGAGTTCAACGCTTGAAAATTTTTTGCTTGCAAGACCGTCTTTGAGTTCACGGATAGACAGTTGGTGTAATTCGGTGTTTGCCATAGGTGTGCCATTTAATACTTGAGGTTTAATATTTTAAGAGGTTGATTTTTTATGTTTGAAGTATGAGAAAGTTCTAATAATTTAGCTAGCCGTTATAAAAGCTTGCCGAAGCGAAATAAGCTCAGTACAAGGCAGATGAGCGACGTTGTACATTCAGTACTACGAGCGAATCTAACGCTGTAATCGGCTTATTTTGCAAATGGCTAATTATTCAATCACTTGCGGAACGAGGTACAACCCCTGTTCCACACTCGGAGCGATAGACTGGTTTTGCTCACGGTCGATGTCAGGGTTTGCCACATCAGCACGCAAGGTTTGAGCCGCTTCGTGCACGTTAGATAGTGGCGTTAGACCTTCGGTATCCACATCGGCAATGGTTTCCATCATCGCCAAAATTTTGTCGAGGTCGTCGGCATAGCTTTGGGCGGTTTCTTCATCCACTGCCAAACGGGCAAGCCGTGCCACTTCCATAATGTCATCGGTGCCAATGTGGTCGGCGACAATGTCCACGCCTGCATTTTGTTGGGTGTCAGTTTGGTTGACAATATCGGTCATAGCAAAATTTCCATCTGTGTACGAAAAATTATCGGTTAAGAAATCGGTTAAACTCTAAATTATTGTTTCATTGCTTGTCATTATAGCTAGGCACTTTGGTAAATGCGAGGTGGGAGAAGAAGGGAATTACGTGCTGATATGGACAAAAGTTTGCTTCGCGTAAGATTATGTTGCAAATAAATGACATCAAATTGCTCAATTTGATGTAAATCACATGATTTATGCGTATTTAGTCGTTATAATTTGGCAAATTTTTTTTGATATCGTCTTTAATCGTTATTTTGAATGGGCTTATCGAGCTCATCTAGGCGAGCTCAAAATCAATGTCATCATTCGTCCTATACGTTTGCTCGATTGGATGCCCCGAGACGACTTAAAATTTCTTTTCTCTCTTTACCTCACACGCAAGACGCTGGAACTGCCTTACCATGAACCCGTTCGGATTTTTATCAAATAATATCGCCATTGACCTTGGTACCGCCAATACTTTAATTTTCACACCAGGTAAAGGCGTGGTGCTTGACGAACCAACAGTCGTTGCCTTGCGGAGTAACCGCACGCAAAACCCAACCGTGGCAGCAGTCGGCATCGACGCTAAGCAAATGCTGGGTAAAACGCCTGACAACATTACTGCCATTCGCCCGCTAAAAGACGGGGTGATTGCTGACTTTGAAGTGACACAAAAAATGCTCAAGCACTTCATCAACAAGGTTAAGGTCAAGCGATTTATGGCACAACCCAACGTGGTGGTGTGTGTGCCATGCAAATCCACGCTCGTTGAGCGTCGTGCCATTCGAGAGGCGGTAGCTTCAGCAGGGGCAAATAAAGTGTTATTACTCGAAGAACCCATGGCAGCGGCAATTGGGGCAGATTTGCCAGTGCATGAAGCCAGCGGGTCAATGGTTGTGGATGTTGGCGGGGGCACTACAGAAATTGCGGTCATTTCCCTATCGGGCTGCGTGTATGCTGATTCCATTCGTGTGGGGGGCGACTTGTTCGATGAGTCCATCATCACCAATGTACGTCGAAGTCACGGCTGTGTGATTGGGGAAACCACTGCCGAACGCATTAAGCAAACGGTTGGTTCTGCCATTGATGAAGATGCTAAGCTAGAGGTAGAAGTGCGTGGGCGTAGCATGGCAGAAGGGGTGCCAAAAACTCTAAAAGTGACGTCCGAAGAGGTACAAAAAGCGTTGAGTGACCCACTGAATGACATCGTGAGTGCGGTCAAAACCGCATTGGAACAAACGCCTCCAGAGCTATCCTCTGACATTGCCGAACGTGGTATCGTGTTGACAGGGGGCGGAGCGTTATTACGCAATTTGGATAAGCTCATTTCTAAAGAAACAGGACTGCCCGTGACGGTTGCTGAAGATCCGCTTACATGCGTCAGCCGTGGCGGTGGAGCGGCGTTGTCGTTCATTAACAACAAAAGTCTCAACATGATTTTTGTCTAAGCCAATCACTCATGTCGCGAATTTTTGCCCAGCACGACTTATCCTTACGCAAAACCGCCATCGCTTTGCTGATTCCAATGGTGCTGATGCTTTTTGATAGCCAACATCCCGATTGGTTTTCTTCAGTGCGCGATGCGGCTCATGTGTCGATGCAACCCATTAACCAATTTTCGGCTCTGCCGAGTTTTGTTGGGCACTGGGCGGACGGGACGCTACAAAGCAAAGAGGCGTTGCGTCGGCGTAACTTGCAACTGCAAACCGAGCTCATGCACGCCAAAGCCAAGCTGCAACAACAAGATTATATTTTGTCGCAAAACGCTCGTTTACAAGGCGTGCTATCCACCACCAAGCCTGAGCAATATGACTTGCATTTGGCACAAGTCATTGGCACGGACACCAATCCGCTCAAGCAAATTGTGGTTCTTAATAAAGGGCGTGAAGATGGGGTGAAAGTTGGGCAGACGGCGATTGATGAAAATGGTATTTTAGGACAAATCATCAATGTGTATCCAAACACCAGTCGCTTGCTCTTAGTCACCGATGAAATCCAATCCGTATCGGTGATGGTCAGACGCACGGGGCAACGGGCGATTGTATCAGGTTTGGGCACGCCAGATGCCCTGAGCTTAGATTATGTGTTCAAGACCTCGGACATCAAAGTCGGTGATGAGCTTGTGTCATCAGGGCTGGGCGGTCGTTTTCCTGCGGGCTACCGTATGGGGACGGTGGCATTTATCGACCCCGTGCAACAAGGCGACTTTATGACGATTGAAGTCAAGCCTGCCGCAAACTTCGTCGATAGCTCGTACTTGCTGATTATGCAGGATAAGACGCAATCGGTCTCATCAGTTCCAGCAGAGGCAGCTTCAGTAGTAGGCGGGCAAGCCAACGAGTCGTCTAGCGAACTGTCTAGTAATCCTTTGTCATGACCTTAAAACCTCGCACTTATCATGGTAGCAACGTTGCAACCAAACGCTTTGTGGCGGTGGTGCTCAGTTTTGTTTTGGCATCCGTAGTCAATGTCTATCCTTTAGAGGTGAGTCATGCGGTATTTCGCCCACTCGCCTTTATGATGGTGCTGGCATTTTGGGTGATTCATCTACCTCGTTATGTGGGTGTTGGCATTGCCTTAATCATCGGGCTAATTGCTGATTTATTTATGGATACTCGGCTTGGTCAACAAGCGTTTTCTGCCGTTATCATGACGTTTGTGTTAGAGCTTATGATTGGTTATGTCAAACAGTTAGATGCTCTAAAAGCTTGGGGGCTTGCCAGCGTCGGCTTGGTTGTTTTTCAGCTCACTTTATGGCTGTTGCAATACATCACGCAAAATATTTTTATTGGCAGTAGCGTGTGGTCGCTGGCTGTTAGTATCGCCAGTTGGGGGCTGCTCTATTTTGCTCTGATCCGCTTTGTTCGCTAGTTTCAATATATGATGAACGATTTTTCTTATCCAATCATTCTTGCCTCAGGCTCGCCTCGCCGTGCCGAATTGCTTAGACAGGCGAGCATTGACCCTGTCATTTTTCCTGTCGATATTGATGAAACCGTGCAAACGGGTGAGTTGCCAACAGCGTATATCGAACGCATGACGAGCGAAAAAATGCAGACGGCAATTCAGAGGTTACGTGAAGAAGGGTTATCTAATTTCTTACAAACTCAAAGCCAATCATCAAATCAGCTATCCAAACAGATATTGATACTTACCGCTGACACCATTGGTGTCTTGTCTAACCAGTTGACCGACCAATTATCCAGCCAAGCTCAATTATCCAGTCAAACCACAGTCCTCACCAAACCCAAAGACTTAGCAGATGCCATGCACATGTGGCGACAAATGGCAGACAATACCCATTGCGTGTGGACGGCAGTGAATCTATGTCGTCTGAATATGGACGGTGACATACTAGAGCGTCGGCAACTGCTCGAGAAAACTGACGTGACGTTTTTGCCAATTACCGAAGCAGACATGCAAGCCTATTGGCAAACGGGCGAACCGCAAGATAAGGCAGGCGGATACGCCATTCAAGGGCGAGCAGGGGCGTGGGTATCTCGCATTGAGGGCAGTTATAGCAACGTGGTGGGGTTGCCATTGGCTCAGGTGATACAAGCCATCAAACAGATGATGGCGAAGTCATAGTCATTAGCGACAAAATTCGCTATCATGATTGGCTGTCTCATCCTACAAGCCATTCTTTTAAATTATTCGAAACAACGCCAATGTCAGAAGAATTACTTATCAACATCAGTCCTGTAGAAAACCGTGTGGCGGTCATGACCGATGGCGTGGTGAGTGAGGTGTATATTGAGCGTGCCAGCAAACTCGGATTGGTAGGCAATATTTATCTCGGAACGGTGGTTCGGGTGTTGCCGGGCATGCAGGCGGCATTTATTGACATCGGACAATCTCGAACCGCTTTTTTGCACGTCAATGACATGCGTCGTCTGCCTGATCCAAATAAGGAAGCTTCAAACATTTCGGCAGTGGACAAGCCCTCTTCTCAATCAGAAGATGACGGCATAGTAGAGGCAGACTTACCAAAGTCAGAATTAACACCTAACGAAACAGGCGATTCAGACACTACCGTAAACGCCAGTCAATCCATCGATACTAACAAATCATTATTAGATAATGCAGCCCATTTAGTACCGCCTACCAGACCTCGTGAGCCAAGTCCGCCCACTTTACTTACCAGTATCGACGTTGAACGACAAGATGTTCATTTGGGCAAGGCTTCATCCAATCCGTCTAATCCAACCACGTCCGCTTTGTCATCATCCGTGTCTCGTCGTGACACCAATCGCCGAGAACCTGCCGCTTATGAGCTGATTCAAAACCGTCTGCAACAGGGGCAACGAGTGTTGGTGCAAGTCACCAAAGATGAGCTTGGCACAAAGGGAGCGAGGCTCACTACCAATATTTCGTTGCCATCCCGCTATTTGGTGTACCTGCCTTCTAGTGAACACGTGGGCATCTCTCAACGTATTGATGATGACACCGAACGCCATCGACTTAAAACCGAACTGACTGACCTCATGCAAACGGTAGGGTTGTCGGGCGGATTGATTGCTCGTACGGCCGCTGAGCGAGTGCCGATGGCTAAGCTTGAAGAAGATATTTATTATTTGGTGCAACTGTGGCGAACTGTCAACGCTCGCAAGCAGGAGGCGTTGACCAAAAATGAATCCGCCACGTTGATTTATCAAGATTTGACCTTGCCCCTACGTGCCATTCGAGATTTAGTGAATGCAGATACCGAGCGGGTGGTGGTCGATAATGGCGACATGGGTGAAAGACTGACTCAATTTGCCAAAGAATTTGTGCCGTCCATTGCCCCTCGCATCGTTTTGCATACCAGCGAGCAACCGCTATTTGACCTGCACCGGGTTGAAGAAGACCTTAAAGATGCCCTAAAACAACGGGTCAATCTTAAATCAGGTGGTTATCTGGTTATCGATCAAACCGAAGCCATGACAACCATTGACGTAAACACTGGGTCATTTGTTGGCGGACGCTCTTTGGAGGATACGGTTTATAAAACCAACCTTGAGGCAACCCAAGCCATCGCTCGTCAGCTGAGATTACGCAATTTGGGAGGCATCATCATTCTCGATTTCATCGACATGATGGAGGAAGGGCACAAACAAGACGTACTGAGCAACCTGCAACGCCAGTTGGCACAGGATTATGCCAAAACCAAAATCACACAAGTAAGCGAGCTTGGCTTAATCGAGATGACCCGCAAGCGTACTCGAGAATCGCTAGAGCAGTTGCTGTGCGAACCATGCCCAACTTGCGAGGGTAGGGGATTTGTCAAATCTGCCGAAACCGTCTGTTTTGAGATTTTTCGGGAAATCATGCGGTGTGCCAGAACATACAACGCCCCCAAACAATTTACCGTCGTCGCCAATGCGTCCGTCATCGACTTACTGCTGTCCTCTGAAGCCAATACAGTTGCTGACTTAGAGTATTTGGTGGGGCGGGTCATTACCTTTGAGGTCGAGTCTTTATATACGCAGGAACAATATGACATTGTTTTGGATTAGTAATCTGTCTGTCCTAACAAAGTGAAGATTTAGTGGGCAGATTGTTTTCCTCAACCGTTTGCTTATCGGATTGGTATATTGGTATATAGCAATAAGGTAAAAATAATTTTCAAATCCCCTTGCTATTGATAATTAAAGCTGTATAATACGCAACTCTTATTTGAAGCGATGAATATCCGTCCGATAAGTTTATTAAACTTATTCGCTGATATGTCAATATGTCGCTTAGCGTTTGGTAATTAGTAAAGAGTTAATCCAAACGCCTGACAGCCAAAGCATCGATTTTGGCAACTAAGTTATTAACTTTCCATAGTTAAAGTTAATGAGTCTTTGCTGCCCCTAATTTATTGGGAGTGCTGGCAAGGATTTGATTTATTTGTAAATAGACGCATTTTCTTAGCTATAGTCAAAGCAGAATTATACTGGTACAAGGCAAACGACCGAAGACATACAAAGAGTATTTCAAGTGAGTTTAACACCGTACCAGTTCTATTATGCGAAGGCTATATTTGTAGGAGCCCATAGGCATGGCTAATCAAAGAATCCGTATCCGTCTTAAGTCGTTTGATCATCGTTTGATTGATCAGTCGGCACAAGAGATTGTCGATACTGCAAAGCGTACGGGTGCACAAGTGTGTGGGCCTGTGCCATTGCCGACCCGCATTGAGCGTTTTAATATCCTAACGTCACCACACGTCAACAAAGATGCTCGTGACCAGTACGAAATTCGTACCCACAAACGCATGCTTGATATTGTGCAGCCCACTGACAAAACTGTGGACGCACTGATGAAGCTGGATTTGGCAGCAGGTGTGGACGTACAAATCGCATTGGGCTAATTGACCAAATTTATATAACGATAAGTTTATAAAATTGGGTTAGATAATTGGCTTTGGATTTGGGTTATTGAAACGTACTCACTTTATAAATTGTGTTAATGAGTAGCACACTTATAAATACAACCCTTAAACGATTGACCAGTAAGATTGCATTTAGCTGGTCGTTAAGCACATAGAGGTTAACCATGGCACTCGGTTTAATCGGTACAAAACGCGGCATGACCCGTATGTTTACAGAAGCTGGTGCTTCTGTACCCGTTACGGTAGTAGAAGTGACCGCAAATCGTATCACACAAATCAAAACACAAGACACCGATGGTTATGATGCCATTCAAGTCACCACAGGTGAGCGTCGCGACAACCGTGTCACTTCGGCTCAAAAAGGTCATTATGCCAAAGCAGGCGTAAAAGCAGGTCGTGGTCTTTGGGAATTTAGAGCTGAAGATAGCGACTTAGAAGGCAAAGAGCTTGGCGGTGACATTCTAGTTGACGTGTTCGAAGCAGGTCAGCTGGTTGACGTAACTGGAAAAAGCAAAGGTAAAGGCTTTCAAGGTGGCGTAAAGCGTCATAACTTTAGTATGCAAGATGCCACACATGGTAACTCAATCTCGCATCGGGTACTTGGTTCTACGGGTCAAAACCAGACCCCAGGACGGGTATTCAAAGGTAAGAAGATGCCAGGACAGATGGGTAACAAGCAAGTCACCGTACAAGGCTTAGAAGTCATATCAGTGGATACTGACAATGGCATCTTAGTCATCAAAGGTGCGATTCCTGGTGCAAACGGTGGCGATGTCATCGTGCGTCCATCGGTCAAAGCGAAATAAGCCTGAGGGGAATAACGTGAATTTAAAAACTGTTACAGGTGCCGCGGTAGAGTTGTCTGATACGGCATTCGGTCGTGAATTCAACGAAGCCTTGGTACACCAAGTGGTCACCGCCTATTTGGCAGGAGCACGTCAAGGCACTCGGGCACAAAAGACTCGAGCAGACGTATCTGGTGGTGGTAAGAAGCCATGGCGTCAAAAGGGCACAGGTCGTGCTCGTGCGGGCTCTATCCGTAGCCCAATTTGGCGTAGTGGTGGTCGAGCGTTTGCTGCTAAGCCACAAGACTGGTCACAAAAAGTCAACCGCAAAATGTATCGCGGTGCGATGCAGTGCATTTTGGCAGAGTTGGTTCGTCAGGAACGTTTGATCTTAGTTGATGAGATCAGTGTGTCTGCACCAAAAACCAAAGAATTGGTTGCCAAACTCGCTGAACTTGATGCACCAAAAGCGTTGATTGTTACCAGTGAAGTCGATGCTAACTTGTATCTTGCTGCTCGCAACATTCCACATGTGAATGTGCTCGGAGCGAGTGAAGTAGATCCCGTAAGCCTTATCGCTTTTGATAAAGTTATTATGTCAGTCGATGCGGCGAAACAATTTGAGGAGGCACTCGCATGAGCAATGCAAGCATGAATAATGCCAGACTGTATCAAGTATTAAAAGGTCCAGTTTTCTCTGAAAAATCGCAGTTACTTGGCGACACACTTGGTGTTCAAGTTTTCAAGGTAGATAAAAATGCCACGAAACTTGAAATCAAAAAAGCAGTCGAGCTTATGTTTGATGGCGTAGAAGTCCTCAAGGTGAACACCTTAAACGTTAAGGGAAAAACCAAGCGGTTTGGACGTACCATTGGGCGTCGTAATGACTACAAAAAAGCGTATGTTACGCTCAAGTCTGGTCAAGAAGTGACCAATGAAGCGTTAAGTCAAGCTGATGATACCGCTCAAAGCAATATTGCAGACAATTCTGATTTACAAGCTACAGATGCACCAGCTACTGATGCACAAGTCAATGCTTAAGGAGACATTCGATGCCTATCGTTAAAGCAAAACCTACGTCACCAGGTCGTCGATTTGTAGAGAAAGTGGTCCATCCACATCTTTATAAAGGTCGTCCTTATGCTCCATTGGTAGAAGCCAAAGGTAAGTCCGGTGGTCGTAACAATAATGGTCGTATCACCACACGTCACATCGGTGGTGGACACAAACAACATTACCGTGTGATTGATTTTAAGCGGACAAAAGATGGCATTCCAGCCACTGTTGAACGTATTGAATATGATCCTAATCGTACCGCTCATATTGCTTTATTAAAGTATGCAGATGGTGAGCGTCGATATATTATTGCGCCACGTCGTTTGCAAGTCGGCGATAGCGTGCAATCTGGTGAAGGCTCGCCCATTCGTCCAGGTAACTGTTTGCCCCTCAAAAACATCCCAGTGGGTACGGTGATCAGTAATGTTGAACTTAAAATTGGTAAGGGTGCTCAATTAGCACGTTCGGCAGGTGCTTCGGTACAATTGCTGGGTCGTGATGGCACCTATGCTATTTTGCGTCTTCGTTCGGGTGAAACACGCCGTGTTCATATCAATTGCCGTGCGGTGATTGGCGAAGTTTCAAATGTTGAGAACAATCTCAAATCTCTAGGTAAGGCAGGTGCGTCACGTTGGCGTGGTGTGCGTCCTACCGTTCGTGGTACGGCGATGAACCCAATCGATCACCCCCATGGTGGTGGTGAAGGTCGTAATATGGGTAAACATCCTACTAGCCCATGGGGTCAGAAGACCAAAGGTCTTAAAACACGCAAAAACAAGCGTACTGACAACATGATCATCCGTCGTCGTCGTGCTAAGAAGAAATAAAGGAAGCGTTTATGCCTCGTTCATTGAAAAAAGGTCCATTCATTGACGCACACTTGTTTGACAATGTGTAAAAATCCATTGAGACAAACTCACGCAAACCCAACAATACTTGGTCACGTCGCTCAATGATATTGCCACAAATGGTTGGCTTAACCATCTCTGTTCACAACGGTCGCACCCATGTGCCGGTCATCATTAGTGAGCAAATGGTTGGTCATAAATTGGGTGAATTTGCCCCAACCCGTACCTATCGTGGGCATGGGCTTGACAAGAAAGTGAAGAAATAAGGTGCTCATTATGGAAGTAACGGCAAAATTGCGTGGTGCCGCCATTTCGGCACAAAAAGTTAGACTGGTAGCGGACGAGATTCGCGGTAAGTCGATTGAAAATGCCCTTGATATCCTAAGCTTTAGCGAAAAGAAAGGGGCAGTATTTGTCAAAAAATGCTTAAATTCTGCCATCGCTAATGCAGAACATAATCATGGCTTAGACATCGACACGCTCAGAGTTTCTACCATCTATGTGGATGAAGGCATCACGCTCAAGCGTATCCTGCCTCGGGCAAAAGGACGAGCTGATCGCATCAGCAAGCGGACTTGTCACATCACAATCAAGGTAGGAGAATAACTCATGGGACAAAAAGTTCATCCAATTGGTATTCGTCTTGGCGTTGTTAAAAAACATAATGCTAACTGGTATGCCGACCCAAAAAAATATTCTGAATATCTCATCAATGACTTACAAGTGCGTGATTTTTTACGCAAACGTCTTGATAGTGCGATGGTCAGCAATATTATGATTGAGCGTCCAACTGGGGCAGCAAAGATCACCATCTCAACCGCTCGTCCCGGTATCGTCATCGGTAAAAAGGGTGAAGATATTGAGAAACTTCAAAAAGATTTGACGAAAATGATGGGCGTACCCGCTCAAGTCAACATCGAAGAAGTCACCTCACCCGATCTTGATGCCCGTTTGGTTGCAGATGGCATCGCAGGTCAGCTTGAGCGACGTGTTATGTTCCGCCGTGCCATGAAGCGTGCTGTACAAAATAGCATGCGAGCTGGAGCAGGTGGCATTAAAGTTGAGCTATCAGGTCGTCTTGGCGGTGCTGAGATTGCTCGTACTGAATGGTATCGTGAGGGACGTGTTCCACTTCATACCTTGCGTGCTGATATTGATTATGCTTCTGTACGTGCGGAAACAACTTACGGCACGATTGGTGTCAAGGTTTGGATTTTCCGTGGCGAAATTTTGGACGGTATGGATAGCGTTTATAATCCAGCCCCTGAAGACAAAACTCGTGCACCTAAGCCACGTCGTGGTCGGTCAAATCGCCGTAATGATCGCAATGACCGTAGCGGTAGTGGACGTGGTCGTTCAGATCGTCAGTCAGATCAAAGCTAATCGAGCAAGATTAAGTAGAGGATAAACCATGTTACAACCAAAACGTACTAAGTTTCGCAAAATGCACAAAGGGCGTAACCGTGGACTTGCTCAGCGTGGCAATACGGTCGCTTTTGGACAAATCGGACTAAAATCTGTGGGTCGTGGTCGTATGACTGCCAGACAAATCGAAGCGGCACGTCGTACCATTACTCGTCGCATCAAGCGGGGCGGAAAAATTTGGATTCGGGTATTCCCCGACAAGCCTATTACCGAAAAGCCACTTGAAGTGCGTATGGGTAAAGGTAAAGGTCCAGTTGAGTATTGGGTATGCGAAATTAAGCCCGGTAAGATGCTATACGAAATTGAAGGGGTGTCTGAAGAGTTAGCTCGTGAAGCCTTAACGCTAGCAGCTGCTAAACTTCCTTTCAAAACTACCATTGTTAAGCGGACGATAATGTAATGAAAATCAACGAATTACGTGAAAAATCAGTCGATGAGTTGACCGCTCTGCTTGATGAAAAGCAAGTTGATGCCTTTCGTTTGCGGATGGCAAAAGCCACAGGTCAGCTTGGCGGGACGCATGATATCAAAGCCACTCGTCGCACCATCGCTAAGATTAAAACTTTGATTAACGAAAAACAAAGAGGTGCCTCATGAGCGACGTGCAACCTGTGGCAGATACCACAACACCTGATGTAAACTCAGTAACTGATCAACCAACTTCAGAAGTGGGTTTATTGACAGGTCGAGTGATCAGTAACAAGATGGATAAATCCATCACCGTTAAAATCGAACGTCAAATTCGCCATCCTATGTATGGTAAGCAAATTCGTCGTTCTACCAAAATCAAAGCTCATGACGAACAAAATGTTTGTCAAGAAGGCGATTTGGTAAGAATTAAAGAAACACGCCCAATTTCAAAAACAAAAGCTTGGAAATTGGTTGACGTGGTCGAAAAAGCCCAAACTATTTAATTTAATTGCATTCAAGTGTTTTAGCTGATAGAATACGCCCCCTTTGTGGCTGGTATTCATCATCTTTTGGATGCTTAACTGGAGTAACGCGATGATTCAGACGGAATCCAATCTGGAAGTTGCAGACAATAGCGGTGCACGACGTGTTCAGTGTATTAAGGTGCTCGGCGGTTCTCATCGTCGTTACGCCTCAGTCGGCGACATTATTAAAGTCACGGTCAAAGAAGCCATCCCTCGTGGACGGGTAAAAAAAGGCGACGTGATGAATGCAGTTGTGGTGCGTACAAAAAAGGGCGTACGTCGTCCCGATGGTTCAGTATTGCGCTTTGACGATAATGCTGCTGTTTTGCTAAACCAAAACAATGCCCCAATTGCAACTCGTATCTTTGGGCCTGTCACTCGTGAGCTACGTGGTGATCAGTTCATGAAGATTGTCTCTTTAGCACCTGAAGTACTGTGAGGTTAAGTGATGGCTAAGTTACGTAAAGGCGATAGCGTTATTGTAATTGCTGGTAAAGACAAAGGTAAGCAAGGCACGGTTCTTGCCGTAAAAAATGACCGCATCAAGGTTGAAGGTATTAACCAAGTGACCAAGCACAAAAAACCAAATCAGATGCTTGGCATTGAAGGTGGTATTGTTAAACAAGAAGCATTTTTGCACATTTCTAATGTTGCAATTTACAATGCTCAAACCCAAAGAGCAGATCGTATCTCTTACCAAACGGATGATAACGGCAATAAACAGCGTGTTTATCGTTCAAATGGTGAAGCGGTGGCGACTGCATAACAACAGTTCACATAGCCAATTCAGAATAACGCGAGTACTAGGCAGACAAGCGAAGACATATAAATAATATTTCGAGTGAGTCTAATAACGTAACCGCCTTATTATGGGCAGGCTATAAAGTTAAGTAGGGTTATACAACTCATGGCTAGATTAAAACAATTGTACAATGAAACGTACAAACCACAAATTCAACAAGAATTGAATTTGCAAAATGTGATGGAAGTGCCAAAAATCACTAAAGTTACCCTAAATATGGGTGTCGGCGGTGCTTCACAAGACAAAAAATTGCTTGAAGGTGCGGTTGCCGACATGACCGCGATTGCTGGTCAAAAACCAGTCATCACAAAAGCTCGTAAATCAGTGGCAGGGTTTAAAATCCGTGAAGAATGGCCAATTGGTTGTAAAGTGACGTTGCGTGGCGAGCGGATGTATGAATTCTTGGATCGCTTGATTTCAATTGCTATCCCACGTATTCGAGATTTCCGCGGTTTTTCACCAAAGTCTTTTGATGGTCGTGGTAACTATTCGTTGGGCATCAAAGAACAAATCGTATTCCCTGAAATTGATTACGATAAAATTGATCGCTTGCGTGGTTTGGATATCACCATCACCACAACGGCAAGAACCGATGAAGAAGGCAGAGCTTTACTCAAAGCCTTTGGTTTCCCATTCAAATAGGACATATCAAGATTATGGCTAAAAAAAGTATGATCAATCGCGAACTAAAACGCGAAAAAATGGTCGCAAAATATGCCGAGAAACGAGCGAACCTAAAAGCAATCATCAGTGATGTCAACGCTTCTGATGAAGAGCGTTTGGATGCTATGTTAGAGCTTCAGTCGCTACCTCGCAATTCGTCGCCAGTACGTTTACGTAATCGCTGTGCTATTACAGGCAGACCACATGGTTATTTTCGTAAATTTGGTTTATCGCGTAACATGGTGCGTGAACGTGTCATGCAAGGCGATGTGCCAGGCGTTCGCAAGGCAAGCTGGTAAGGGGATAAGATATGAGTATGCAAGATACCGTTGCGGACATGCTAACCCGCATTCGTAATGCCCAAATGGCACATAAAGTGAATGTGACCATGCCAAATTCTAAGTTACGTAAGTCTATTGCTGATTTATTAGTGAACGAGGGTTATTTAACCTCAGCTTCTGTTAATGAATTAGATGGTGGTAAGGCGGAGCTTGATATTGAGCTTAAATATTTCAACGGCAAGCCTGTCATTGAATTATTGAAGCGTTATAGCCGTCCTGGATTGCGTCAATATCGTGGCAAAGATGAAATTCCTATGGTACGCCAAGGTTTGGGTGTCACTATTGTGTCAACCAGTCAGGGTATCATGAGTGATCGTGTTGCCCGTGAAAAAGGTATTGGTGGCGAAATTATTGCTTTTGTTGCATAAATCTTTGCCTTTTTATCATTGAGTATTTAACACTGAATGTTTATTGGATTAACAGGCAACTTGCCTGTTAATTTTTTAGTAAGCTGTCGCTATCATTGCTTTTTGGTTAATCGCTATTGGTTAGCTATTCTCAGTTATTTATAGCACAGCTATGTAAAACGAAAGATCAATTTTCTTAAGGATTTTCCTATGTCTCGTGTGGCTAAAGCCCCAGTAACCTTACCGCAAGGTACTAGCGTTACTTTGAACGGTCAGCAGGTCGAAGTGAAAGGTAAGCAGGGGACAATGTCTCTGCACCTGCATGATTTGGTCGAGCTTAAACAAGAAGATGATCAAATCATTGTGTCACCCGTAAGTGATACCAAAGAGGCGTGGATGCACACTGGTACGGTGCGTTCACTGCTTAATAATTTGGTACAGGGTGTGACCGAAGGATTTGAGAAACGCTTGCAGCTCATTGGTGTTGGTTATCGTGCCCAAGTGGCGGGTAACAAACTGACCTTAAATGTCGGCTATTCGCATCCTGTAGAGTATATTCTACCTGAAGGGGTGTCTGCTGAAACACCTAGCCAAACTGAAATCGTGTTGAAATCAAGCGATAAGCAAAAGTTAGGTCAAGCAGCGGCAAACATTCGTGGCTATCGTCCGCCAGAGCCTTATAAAGGTAAAGGTATTCGCTATAGCGATGAATATGTTGCTCGTAAAGAAGCTAAGAAAAAATAAGGTGAAATGAGATGTTTGATAAAAAATCAGCTCGCATACGTCGAGCAAAAAAGACTCGGGCTCATATTCGTCATTTGGGTGTGCATCGCCTAACAGTGAATCGCACCCCCCGTCATATTTATGCCCAAATTATTTCGCCAACAGGTGGTGAAGTGATTACTCAAGCCTCAACCTTGGATGATTCCTTGCGTTCTGGTAAAACTGGTAATATTGATGCCGCCACTGCTGTGGGTGAATTGATTGCTAAGCGTGGTAAAGAAGCTGGCATCACTAAGGTTGCTTTTGATCGCAGTGGTTTTAAATACCATGGTCGGGTCAAAGCATTGGCGGAAGCCGCTCGTGAAAATGGATTGGAGTTTTAATCATGGCTAAAGTTGAACAATCAGATGGCTTGGTAGAAAAATTGGTATCCGTTGACCGAGTATCAAAAGTGGTTAAAGGTGGTCGCATCTTTTCATTTACCGCACTCACAGTCGTGGGTGATGGCAATGGTCGTGTTGGTTTTGGACGTGGTAAAGCACGTGAAGTGCCAGCGGCTATCCAAAAGGCATTAGAAGCTGCCAAACGAAATATGATTACGGTTGACCTTAAAGGGGCAACCTTACAGCATCCTATTAACGCTCGCCATGGTGCAAGTAAAGTTTACATGCAACCCGCCTCAGAAGGTACCGGCGTTATTGCTGGCGGTGCGATGCGTGCCGTATTAGAAGTTGCAGGCGTTGAAGACGTACTTGCAAAGTGCTATGGCTCAACCAACCCAGCTAACGTTGTACAAGCAACTTTTAATGGGTTGCGTGATATGTCATCACCAGAAATGATTGCCCAAAAACGTGGCAAATCCATCGAAGAAATTTTAGGCTAGGAGCATTGTTATGAGTGGTCGAATGAAAGTGACACAGACTAAATCAGGTGCTCATCGGCTAAAAAGCCATAAAGCGTGCTTGAAAGGTCTTGGGCTACGTCGCATTGGTCACACGGTTGAAGTAGAAGATACCCCATCAACTCGTGGTATGGTCAATCGTATCAACTACATGGTTAAGGTGGAGGAAGCGTAATGGGACTTAAATTAAACGAATTATCACCGGCACCAGGTGCAAAAAAAACAGCACAGCGTCGTGGACGTGGTATTGGCTCAGGCTTGGGCAAAACGGGTGGACGTGGTGTTAAAGGACAAAAGTCTCGTACGGGCTCTAGCATTCGTAGCGGGTTTGAAGGTGGACAAATGCCTTTATACCGTCGCCTTCCTAAGTTCGGTTTTACCAGCAAAAAGGCAATGACGACTGCCGAAGTCAGATTGTCAGAGCTAAATAAAATCGAAGGCGATGTGGTTAATCTACAAACCCTGAAAGATGCTAATATTATCCGCAATGACATGAAGCGTGCTCGCGTTATTCTGTCGGGTGACGTGACGAAAGCATATACCTTTGAAGACGTTAAAGTGACTAAAGGGGCGAAAGCTGCTATTGAAGCTGCTGGTGGCAAGGTTGTTGAAACTGAACAAACCAATCAGCAAGCCAGTGTTACCGCTAATGCTGATCAAACAAGTGATGCATAATGTACATAGTTAGAATAAAAAAGGGTTATGTAGCATGTTATATGTTGCGTAGTCCTTGTAATCTGAGATTTTGATACAATTGTTTTATGATTATCAAAATTGATCAGTTAGGTAATTCTTATGGCCAAATCGTCCTCATCCACTGCTGCAATACCACTTAATCCATTAACCTTCATTCGTAAGTATGATGAGTTATGGCAGCGGTTATTGTTTTTGATGGGGGCGTTGGTGGTTTATCGCCTTGGATCGCATATTCCCGTTCCTGGCATTAATCCAATTAGCCTAGCTGAGTTATTTGAGCGAAATGAAGGCACCATCTTGAGCATGTTTAACATGTTCTCGGGCGGTGCTTTAGAACGTATGTCTATCATGGCACTGGGTATCATGCCGTATATTTCGGCATCAATTATTGTGCAAATGATGTCGGCAGTCGTACCTTCGTTAGAAGCCTTAAAAAAAGAAGGCGAATCCGGCAGACGACAACTGAATAAGTATACGCGCCAAGGCACATTGGCTTTGGCATTTGTGCAAGCCTTGTTCATGTGCACAGGACTGCTCAGTCAGGGTATTACTTTATCCACAGGATTGACGTTCTACATTCCTGCAGTCACTTCGTTGGTGGCGGGTGCGATGTTCTTGATGTGGCTAGGGGAGCAGATTACCGAACGTGGCGTCGGTAATGGCATATCGATGTTGATTTTTGCCAGTATCGTGGCAAGTGTTCCCAGTATGTTCGCTCAGTCTGTTGAAATGGTGAAGAATGATTCGCAAGATTTAATCATGTTGCTCATCTTTGCCATTTTAGGCGTGGCAGTGACCGCAGCTATTGTTTATATCGAACGTGCACAACGCCGTATCCCGGTAAATTATGCCCAAAAGCAACAGCAGGGTAGAAAGATTTATGCCGATCAGCAGTCGCATTTGCCCTTAAAAATTAACATGGCAGGCGTCATTCCAGCGATTTTTGCCAGTGCATTATTGATGTTTCCTGCCAGTTTAGGACAGTGGGTCGGTAATTCCACTGATCCGAGTGCATGGCAACAGTTTATGCAAACCGTGTCGTTGCTATTGTCGCCTGGACAGCCGTTGTATTTGATGTTGTTTGGTGGCATGATTATTTTCTTCTGCTACTTTTATACGGCATTGGTATTTAGTCCTCGAGAAGTGGCAGAAAATCTAAAACGGAGTGGGGCTTATATTCCTGGTATTAGACCCGGTTTACAAACTCAGCGTTACTTAGATCACGTCTTAAATCGATTGACTTTTATTGGGGCGATTTATATGACGGTGATCTGTTTGATGCCAATGCTCATTCAATCGTCTTATGGTATCCCGTTCCATTTAGGGGGTACGTCGTTACTGATTATGGTTGTGGTGGTCATGGACTTTATTTCGCAGTTGCAAGCTCATCTTATGACGCATCAATATCATGACCAAACGCTGATTCAGCCGGCAAATGCCATTAACAGATAAGTTTTATGCGTGTCGGTGTTGGGTCATCGGCAATTACTATTCACGGATTTAAGGAGTAAGCCATGAAAGTTCAGGCTTCAGTTAAACCAATTTGCGGTAACTGTAAAGTAATTCGCCGCAAGGGCAAGGTTCATGTTATTTGTAGCAGTGAGCCACGTCATAAGCAACGTCAAGGTTAGTTTGTGTTTTACTGATTTAAAATCAGTGCTTTAAAAACAATAAAATTAATTTTTTGTTGCATTTTCTTGGTGGATGAGCTATCATCCGCCTCTTGCTTTTTCCAGTGGGAGAATAAATCATGGCTCGTATTGCTGGTGTCAACATTCCAGATAATAAGCATGCTGTCATTTCTCTAACTTATATTTTTGGTATTGGTCGCACTACTGCTCAAAAGATTTTGCAAGTGGTAAACATTGAACCTTCAACCAAAATCAATCAGTTAGATGATGCTCAGCTTGATGCCATTCGTGCAGAAGTAGGTAACTACATGACCGAAGGTGACCTTCGTCGTGATGTATCTATGAATATCAAACGTTTGGTTGACTTAGGTAGTTATCGTGGCATTCGCCATCGTCGTAACCTACCGGTGAATGGTCAACGTACCAAAACGAACGCCCGTACCCGTAAAGGTCCTCGTCGTTCCATTAAACGTTAGAAACGCTAATTTTAGGCGTTAAATTTTTCAGTTTATTTAATCTTTAATCTTAGGAAGCTAAAAGATGGCAAAAGACACCCGTACTCGCAAAAAAACGGCTCGTCGTTCGGTATCCGAGGGCATCGCCCATATCCATGCGTCTTTTAATAACACCATTGTTACCATTACCGATCGTCAAGGTAATGCTTTGGCTTGGGCCACCGCTGGTGGACAAGGCTTCCGTGGATCTCGTAAATCTACGCCATTCGCCGCTCAGGTGGCTGCTGAAGTTGCAGGCAAAGCTGCACAAGAACAGTATGGCGTAAAAAATGTCGATGTTTTGGTCAAAGGACCAGGACCTGGGCGTGAGTCTGCGGTAAGAGCTTTGGGTGCATTAGGGTATAAAATTAATACCATTTCAGATGTGACCCCAATTCCACACAATGGTTGCCGAGCCCCGAAAAAACGCCGCGTATAATTTTTATTGGATTTCTTATTTTATAGGTTTATAAAATTTTGAAATCCGATTGTTATTCGGCGATTTAGGCAGGTTACTTCGATAACAACTTAAATGGCATCTCAAACATTAAGTAATTAAATACTTTTTGTAGTGTTTAGCTTATCGAATTTAACCGTTGTTATTAATGTTATTAAAACTTTAACAAACCCGCATTTTATACAGCATTTTTTTGATAGTCGTTTTAATCTCGCAAACTTTCAATATAGTTTGAATGTATGCAGATTGTAGAACTTCAGAATTTGCTTAATTTGATACTGGAGACTCACTCATGGCCCGTTATATTGGTCCAAAACTCAAATTGTCTCGGCGTGAAGGCACAGACTTACAACTAAAGTCTGGTGTTAAGCCGTTTGATGTCAAAACGAAAAAGGCTGGGCGTGTGCCTGGTCAACATGGTAATAGCCGTAACAAAACGTCTGAATATGCATTGCAGTTGCGTGAAAAGCAAAAAGTGAAGCGTATGTATGGCGTGTTGGAACGTCAATTTGCTAATTACTATAAAGAAGCAGCTCGTATGCGTGGTGCGACAGGGGAAAACTTGCTCGTTATGCTTGAGCGTCGCTTGGACAACGTTGTTTATCGCATGGGCTTTGGTTCAACTCGTGCAGAAGCACGTCAGTTGGTTAGCCATCGGTCTATCATGGTCAAAAAAGCTGGACGTGATGAATTTGTTCGGGTAAATATTCCTTCGATTCAAGTGCAAGATGGCGACGTTATTGCTGTTTATGAGAAATCTAAAGAGCAACTTCGTATCAAAAACGCCATTGAATTAGCAACACAACGTGGTATCCCTGAGTGGCTTGATGTTGATCATAGCAAAATGCAGGGTACATTTAAGCAAGCACCGGATCGTATTGATTTGCCTGCTGAAATCAACGAAAGTTTGATTGTTGAGCTTTACTCTAAGTAAGC
>JAAXIL010000141.1:3020-4562 GCA_012270355.1 Psychrobacter sp. | reverse complement strand
CTAAGCGACGCACCGGCATCTCAGACGCTCAACGAAAGTGGCGAGCAGACGCTGGGTTTTTTGGGGGACGTGTACGCTAACCCTCATCACAATCATCGGGCTGGTGACGATGATGGCTTGTTGGACTTTGCTGACATTGACATTAATAAATTGGGCGAGATTGAGGATAGTGACAGTGGGGATTGGGGTGATGGTGACAGTTGTGGCGGTGGATGCGGTAGGGATTAAACGGTTGAAAATCAGTTAAATAAGGTGAGACATGGCTCATAATTTTTTAATTATCGGACAAGGCGACATTGGGTTACCTGTCACCAATAGGTTAGCAGGGCAGGGCAGGGCGGTGACGGGGCTGGCGAGAGGTCAGCGAGACGACTATGATTTACACGCAAAGGCAACGTTTATCCAAGCCGATGCGTTAGAGTTGACCGCTGATGCGGTGTCGCCGTTTACGCACATTGCCATCATCGTCACGCCTGATGAATATAATGCTGATGCTTATAAACATACCTATTACGGCATCTCTGAGCATCTGGCGAACCTGGCAGACCAACTACCCAATTTAGAGCGAGTCGTGTTTATATCGTCCACAGGAGTTTATGGGCAGGACGAGGGGCAATGGGTGGACGTATTCACCAAACCTACCGAGCCAAAACGGGAAGCGTCTCGCTATATTTTGCAAGCCGAGCAGGTGTTGCAATCTGTCTATGCCGATAAGGCTGTCATCATTCGCCCGAGCGGGATTTATGGCAAAGAGCGATTGATGCGAATCCGCAAAGCCAAAGAAGCCAACAAAGAACCGATGCCTATTGAACATTGGTCAAACCGCATCATGGACACCGATTTGGTCAATATCGTTGTGAATGTGCTTACCCTTGATAATGTTGTAGCGTTGTATCTTGCCAGCGACTTCGCCCCTGTCACCTCGCTAGAACTCACCAATTGGCTATGCGAAAAATTAGGGCATCATAAACCGCCTGCCAATACCAGAGCTGATGACAAAGAATCTGCGTCAGGCAAACGTGTCCACAGTAATGTGCCCCTGGCATGGCTAGAGTTTCCCGATTGGCGAGCAGGTTATGCCCATATTTTACAGAGTATGGAAAATGATTAAGGATGAACGGCGTTATAAGCTGACGTGCCTAAGTGTTTCCTAGATGCCAGTTGTTTAATTATCGCAGGGGGTTTGCTAAACTAGGGTCTGTTGAACTTTCACCACGCCAGACTATATGGTGTAAGCATTAAATCCTAAAAAAGCTTTCATAATAAAACTGGCTAAATTTGCTTTATTCTGCGTTAATGAGCTTACCAATATCCAGATATTGCTTGCACTCATTGCCTTGAATAAAACAAATTATATCTCAGTTTTGTTTATGAAGATGAATGTTCAACAGACCCTAGATAGTCAGCTATACGCCAATTTTAAGAGGTTTTGTATGCCATCATCGAATTCATCGCCCGAATCTGAGCATCAGTCTGAACAGAAGTCAGAGTATAAAGCCTCAATGTCCCTCAGTTACAATGCCCAGCTGGAAAATCCGTCAA
>JAAXIL010000141.1:0-3010 GCA_012270355.1 Psychrobacter sp. | reverse complement strand
TCCAACCCAAGCCAGGCCCCTGTTACGACAGCAGACACCTCAAAATCCCACTTTACCTCATACGGACAGCTTACGCACCCCAACTTTGTGGCGGACACCCCATTAGAAAACCTTGCCCCTGACCCTGCTCGACCCCTTGCTACCCAAACGGACGAAGCCGATGCCCAACCTGCCAAGCGTTACGAGGTGGAATTAGCGGATATATTGGAGGCGTATGGTATTGACGATGACGCTACAATTCATGGCGAAGCAGACAGCACCGCCGAAGCGAATGATACTGCCAAGCCCAATCTACCCGACTGGGGTTTGATTGCCTCACCGTCGCTATTTTCACACCTTGAGTTATTGCAAGCGGGCAGATTGGCACAATTACCGCCATCATTTTATGCGAGCAAGCATCCGTCGTTATCGCCCCATAGCATTGAATTGCCCACGCCATTGACCGAACTAAATTCGCTCGATTTGGCGGATATTCGGGCGGTGATGCGTCAACTGCCAAATTTAACTCGGTATGGCATACAAACCTCGCTACGAAGCAGGGAAGATGCTTTGCAAAAAGACGTGACGCAAAAAGAGTTATTAAACGACATTTATGCCGATGATTGGCACGTCATTTTGCACCCCGAACAGTTTGATAATGGCGAGGACAGCCTAGCAACCGACTTGATGGCATGTCGTGTAGCAGTGCACTTGCTAGCACAGTGTGATACCCGCAAGACCATCAATCGGAGCTTGTCTGCCGAACAAATTTGTCATCATGCCCGAAGCTATTTGCTGAGCCAATGTGTCCGTTATCCGCAGTTTGCCGACCAATATCGCCAAATCCGTTTGTTTGCAGGGCATATTATTTTTGCTATGCGTCACCTTGGGTTGGAGATGACCATCACAAATGACGGTGAAGTGTTCGCCAATGTGTCCTCACGTTCCACGCTATTTACCCATTATCCCAATGTGCCGAGCTATTATGTGACGGGATGGCAGTGAATTTTGTGATAGTTAGTGTTTATTGAACCTCCCCCTAGCCCCCTCCTTAGTAAGGAGGGGGAACTGTTCTTTTGATTGCTAAAGCAAAAATTGGAATGGGGTCAGTCAACCAAATTTAGTTATTTGACCCAAAATTTAGTTTAATTTTTTACTTCGGAGTTTACCTTGCCAAACGCCATGCCCTCTTTGCCCACTTTTTCCCCCGATGCCTTTATTGATCTTGCTTTGACCAACAATGTGCTGAAGTTTGGTGAGTTTGAGCTTAAATCTGGGCGAATCAGTCCGTACTTTTTTAATGCTGGGCTTTTGGCGACAGGGGAAATGTTATCGCTACTTGCCAATGGCTATGCCGATGCATTGGCAAAACAGATGAAAGCGACTCATGGTAAAAGTGACGAGTTGGTGATTTTTGGGGCGGCGTATAAAGGCATTCCGTTTGTAGCGGCGACGGCTCAAGCCTTATGGAACAATCACGACATCAACGCTCATTGGGGCTACAACCGCAAAGAAGCCAAGACGCATGGTGAGGGCGGGCAACTGGTTGGGGCGGACGTGGCAGGCAAAGCGGTGTGGGTGCTGGACGATGTGATTACGGCTGGCACGGCAATGCGAGAAGTGGTTGAGATTTTGGATAAAGCAAAGGCAAGCGTGGCGGGCATTATCGTTGCCCTTGACCGCAAAGAGCGGGGACAGGGTAAACAATCTGCCATTCAAGAATTGTCGGCAACGCTGAATGTTCCTGTACAAGCCTTGGTGGATATGGACGATTTGATTGATTATCTTAAACAGTCAGAAGGTAATGCCGAGTATTTAGAAAACATGCAAGCGTATCGTTCTGAGTATGGAGTGTAATTGTTATGAAATCTCTAAATATTCTCATCATCATGGATCCCATTAAGTCCATTAACTTTAAAAAAGACACGACGCTGGCGATGATGTGGGCGAGCGAGGCTCAAGGACACACGCTTGGCTATGCTCAAGTTGCTGACTTGTGGCTTAATCGGGGCGAGCTACAGATTGATGCTCAGTCTTTATCGGTCGTGCCCAAAGCTGATGCCACACCTGATAACTTTTATCAGCTTGGTGAAAAAGTGACGCAGCCCATCACCGATTATGACGTGATTTTGATGCGAAAAGATCCGCCATTTGACATGCGGTTTATCTATGCCACTTATCTGCTGGATCACGCTAAGGCGGCAGGCGTGCTTGTTGTCAATGACCCAACCAGCGTCCGAAGTTGTAACGAAAAACTGTTCGCCACGTGGTTTAGTGAGTACATGACGCCGACCATTGTTACCAGCAAGCAGTCGCATATTCGTGCATTTATCGATAAGCATCAGGACGTGATTGTTAAACCGCTCGATGGCATGGGCGGAGCGGGCATTTTTCGTTTGACAGCAGACAGCCCAAACATTGGCTCAACGCTTGAGATGCTGACCCAGCTTGAAACCTTACCCATCATGGCTCAAACTTATTTACCTGCCATCAAGGAGGGCGACAAACGCATTTTGATTGTTGGTGGACAAGTTGTTGGCTATAGCTTGGCTCGCATTCCTTCGCAGGGAGAAACCCGAGGTAACTTGGCAGCGGGTGGTCGTGGGGTGGCAATGCCAATTAGCGATGAAGAACGCCGAGTTGCCGAAGCAGTTGCCCCGACGCTTATGGAAAAAGGCTTGCTGTTTGTTGGTTTGGACGTGATTGGTGGTAAAATCACTGAAATCAATGTGACCAGCCCGACCTGCGTGCGAGAAATTGACGACCAATGTGGCACTGACATCGCCGGTCAATTGATGCAAGTGATTGAAAATCATTTTAGTTAAATAGCCTACTAACCATAACAACGTCCTAACTAAAAATAAAGGTTCCTCCATGCCTCAATCTGCCCAAAATTTACCCATTCCTAGCACACCGCCACACGTCCTGATGATGGCGGCAGGTACGGGCGGACATGTGTTCCCTGCGTTGGCGGTGGCGGAAGAGTTGACCAAACGAGGGGCGGTCGTTCATTGGCTCGGTACGCCTGCTG
>JAAXIL010000156.1 GCA_012270355.1 Psychrobacter sp. | reverse complement strand
GAACCCTCTCGCCAAAACACGCAGCCTTCGTCCTTGAGGTCGGATGCGATTTTGGCGAGCATTTTGTTAAATGACACACCTGCCGAAGCAGTTAGTCCTGTTTGCTCAAAAATATCTGCCCTAATGGCGTTTGCCATTAACGTTGCAGAGCCTTGATGGGCGGTGATGCCCGTCACGTCTAGATAGGCTTCATCAAGCGATAACGGCTCAACCAAGGGCGTGACCGCTTTCATAATGGCTCTGATTTGTCCGCTGACTGCCCGATATTCGGCAAAACGGGGACGCACAAAAATCGCTTCAGGACAACGCTTGCGTGCCTCATAGCACGACATGGCAGAACGAATACCAAACTTGCGAGCCTCGTAGCTGGCAGTTGCTACCACGCCCCGCCCGTTTGGGTCACCGCCCACCACAAGTGGCTTGCCCCGAAGTTTAGGGTTGTCTCGCTGTTCGACACTGGCATAAAACGCATCCATGTCAATGTGGATGATTTTGCGTTGATTAGACATAAGCCATAATAAATTCAAAGATGAGGATGATTTTAACGGATTTAACCGCTAAGATACCGCTCAATATCATATCAATGTCATCAGTCCTGTCAGTATGGAAATTTTTGCCACGTTCGTCACGCTATTTTTGATTCTTGACCCACTCGGCAACATTCCCGTGTTTTTATCGGTTCTCGAAAACGTGCCCGAAAACCGACGCAAAAAAGTCATTGTGCGAGAGTTGTTTATCGCTCTTAGTTTGATGATTTTGTTTTTGCTCGCAGGGGGGACAATTTTATCGACGCTTGGCTTAAGTCGTGAGGCGGTAGCAATAGGGGGCGGGCTGGTGCTGATGATCATCGCCATTCGCATGATTTTCCCCTCACGAGGTGGGGTGATGGGCGAGGAAGACACAGATGGCGAGCCGTTTATTGTCCCGCTTGCCGTCCCCCTCATCGCTGGTCCGTCGATTCTTGCCACACTGATTTTACTGGTTGAACGTCACCCGCAAAAAATCATGTATTCGTTTATCGCCTTATTTATGGCGTGGTTGTTATCGGCGGTGATTTTGTATTTTTCAACTGACCTATATCGCATACTCGGCAAACGGGGCTTAAAAGCCATTGAACGCTTGATGGGCATGATTTTGATTAGTATTTCGGTGCAGATGTTACTCAATGGCTTTAAGTCGTTTTTGACCTAAGATCATCAAAGTGGAATAGCAAACAGTAGGATACCTAGCAGATGCCAAACGCCTTAGGCCCGACCGAATCCCTTGATCGACATGACCACGAACAGTTAGCCAAAACGGCAAAGTTACGTTATGTCAGCGATGCCGAACCAGGCTTTAGCCGTCGCCGTTGGGGCAAAGGCTTTACTTACCGAGACCCAATGGGCAATACGGTCAAAGATAAAAAACTGCGTCGTCGGTTTGAAGCACTTGTCATTCCGCCCATGTGGGACGAGGTGTGGATTTGCCAATATGACAATGGGCATTTGCAATCGACAGGGCGAGACGGCAAAGGGCGTAAGCAATATTTGTATCATGAGCTTTGGGATAGCGTACGAGACCAAGCCAAGTTTTCGGCGGTGATCGGCTTTGGTGAGAATTTGCCTGACCTAAGAGCCCAAATTGAATATGATTTGGATGCCGATGAATTGTCCCGTGCCAATGTGCTATCTGCGGTGGTCAAACTGCTAGAAGTCACCCTAATTCGGGTGGGTAACGACCGTTATGCCCAGCAAAATAAAAGCTACGGCTTATCCACGCTTCGAAGCAAGCACGTTAGCGAAACTGAGGACGGATTGGCATTTGATTTTGTCGGAAAATCCGCCAAAACGCACCACATTGAGTTGCAAGACGAAAGGCTTATCGACATTGTGCAAGCGTGTTCTGAGTTGCCCGGCTATCGTATTTTTAAATACATTGACGAGAATGGCGACAAGCAAGTCGTGGACAGCTCGGACATTAACGAATATCTACGACAACATACCGGACACGAATACAGTGCCAAAGATTTTCGCACGTGGATGGCAAGCGTGCTGGCAGGGGCGTGGCTGTACGAAAATGCCGAAGCGGATTTATTCCACAATGACATTGAAGCTGGCAAAAAGAGTGATGGTAATGCTAAAACTAAGCAAAAAGACAAGCAAAAAGCCCGTGAGCAGTGCGTCACCGATATGGTCAAAGCGGTGGCGAGCAAATTAGGCAATACACCGAGTGTGTGCCGTTCATCGTACATTCACCCGCATGTTATTGACGCATTTTTGCAAGGGCAATTTATCGAGCCCTACAAAAATGCCCGCAGAGGTCGCACTCGGCAATTTCAAAACGTGGAAGAAAAGGCGTTGCTTGGGTTTTTGCAAACGTACGCAACCAATCAACCAACAAACAGGCAAATAAACAGCTAGTTGAGTCGAATCACCTTTTTTAATTATCGAAATCTTACCCTTTTATAATGCCCCAAACCGCTTCCGACGTATTCACCCAAATCAGTGACACTGCACAGCAAGTGGGCGAGTGGTACACCAACACGCCTTGGCAGGATATGGCATGGATCGTGGCGGTGGCTCATGCCCTCATTACGCTATATCTGCTCGGGCGTATTCTCACCAACCAACGTAGCACGGGCGTGGCGGTGGCGTGGCTGGTCTTGCTGTTTGCATTGCCTATTGTGGGCATTATCGCTTACTTGCTCGTTGGCGAGCCGTATTTGGGCAAACGCTATCAATCTCGAAGTGCCAAAGCTCGTGCTTTGGTGCATGAGGTGGCAATTAAAAATGACCTTGATTTTGCTCACATTCCTGCCGATTTACCGCAAAAGTTTGCCGGTGTGGCAAATATTGGCAAAACTGTCACTGGGTTTGGCGTGTACGACGACCACACCACCAAACTACTCATGACCTCAAGCGATGCGTTTGATGCCTTGATGGCGGACATTAAGCAGTCGAGTGTGAGTGTGTCCATGTAATTTTATATCGTTTTCCCCAAAGGACGCGTGCAAGAGGTCTTCACCGCCTTGCTTGAAGCCAGAGAGCGGGGCGTGACTTGCCATATTTTGGCAGACAGTGTGGGCAGTTTTAGCTTTTTTACCGATGATTGGCATGAGCGATTGACCATCGCTGGGGTGCAAATTTATCAGTCTTTGCCCGTTGGCTTATTCAAAACCTTGTTGAAACGCACCGACTTGCGGAATCACCGCAAAATTGTCGTCATTGACGAAACCATTGGCTATACAGGCAGTTTCAACTTGGTTGATCCTCGCTTTTTTAAGCAAGACAAAAACGTGGGCGAATGGATTGACTTGCTGATGCGGATTGAATCGCCTCACCGTCTGAGCGTCGTCTCTGCCTTGATGACGGTATGCCTAACCGATATCAGTGCCGAAAGTCAGCAAAACTTGCAGGACTTTAATCGTCGTATTGATGACCGCATCAACCAATACACCCGCAGGCTCTACAAACCCGACCCTGCCATCAACGACATCAACGACACGCCAAACCGTTTGTCAGGGTTGCTCGATAATCTTGGCAATTTGCCGAACCTGCCTAAAGCGGTGACCAACTCGCTACCCAACACGCTGGGGACAACGTCAGAACTTGAGACTGACGTTGATCCGACCCGTCTAACCCACGCCACCTTGACCGGCGTTAGAATGCAAGTGATTCCATCTGCACCGCAATTAACTGGGCACGTCATCTATAACACCTTGGTCACCATGTTGCACCGAGCTGACCGACGCATTCGCATCACCACGCCATATTTTGTGCCTGACGAAGCCTTGTTGTCTGCTCTCACCACGGCGTCAAGGCGGGGCGTTGACGTGACGCTGATTGTGCCGAAAAAGGTGGATTCGTTTTTGGTGCAACACGCCTCGCAAGCGGTGTATGGTGAACTGCTGGATGCGGGCGTAAACATTGCGTGCTTCACGGGCGGACTGCTTCACACCAAAACGGTGGTCATCGATGATGATTACGCCATTTTCGGCACGGTCAACATGGATTTACGCAGTTTTTATCTGAACATGGAACTTAGCCTTGCCATTTATACGCCTGAGGCAGTGGCACAAATAGCCCAATGTCAGGCGGTGTATTTGCAAGATTGTGAGTGGTTAGACCATAAAGTGTGGCAACAGCGAAACTCAGCACAGCGTTTATTTGATGCGGGCATTCGCCTGTTTAGTCCACTGTTATAAGCACTAAATCTTAAGCATGCCAGACCATCAATCGACAATCATTTGCCTTATTGATAGCAAATTTTTATACTGACATTGCCTTAAATTGTCTATCAGCCACCACCTTAGCCATTTATCCATCAAGAGTGTTGCTTTATGCCCAATGCCTCACTGCCAATCACACAAAAAAGTCCGCTAGAATTCATTGCCGATGAATTTTGGCAAGACTTTATGCAAAACCGTCCGATTGATGGCGGTGTGGCGTTTGAAAAGGAACTCAAAAGGTGTCAATTAGATGGCTCGGTGGCAAGCCTGTGCCGAGTGGATGCGTTTTTGGCGTTTGTCGGTGAGCAAAACACACAAATACCTGACTTGGTTATGACGCAAGGTCAACCCCGAAATTT
>JAAXIL010000210.1 GCA_012270355.1 Psychrobacter sp. | reverse complement strand
CCAATCTCCCCCAATACCATCCCCACGATGATTAGCCATAGTACCGCCCCTTCAGCCTATAAGAACGTAGTCATCACTGCAATCGCCATCGCTGCCATACCAAAACGGTTGCCTCGAATTGCAGTTTTCGGGCTAGACAATCCCCGTAACGTCAGGATAAACAGCACCGCCCCGACCAGATAAAACCAGTCAGCATGTTGGGCAATCCAATTCATTTGCAACACGTCATTCATGCGTCACCCCCTGCATCACTCGCCACAGGTTTGGCTTTTTTCTCTTTGGGCTTAAACATGGCAAGCATTCGCTCTGTGACCGCAAAGCCACCAAAAATATTGATGCTGGCAAGAAATACTGCAAACGCCCCGAGCAGACTTGTCCATGAGATGGCACTGCCATCAATGTGCACGGTTTGTAGCATCGCCCCAACAATCACAATACTCGACAGGGCGTTAGTCACCGCCATAAGCGGCGTATGTAAGGCAGGGGTTACGCCCCAAACGACGTAGTAACCGACAAAAATCGCCAGCACAAAAATCGTAAAAATCGCCACAAATGGCGTGGCGGTCATGGCAGCAATAGGAATGGTTGCGAGCATAGGGATTCCTTACAATATACTTAATACTTAAAAAATTTGGGCAATAAATGTTAAAAAAAGGCTGTTTGAAAAAAGCTAGCGTTTCTGCAATCGAACCGTGCCATCATGCGTCACTGCCAATGCCCCTTGAATCTCATCGTCCATGTTCAAGGTCAAGGCGTTATCCTGTTCTTTATCAAATAGGGTAGTGATAAAGTTCACTAAATTATTGGCATATAAATCAGAAGATTGAGCTGCCAAGTCTGCAGGAATGTTCGCCGCCCCGATGATATGCACCCCATTATCGGTCAACAAACTTTCGCCTGTTACAGTTCCTTCGACGTTACCGCCCGAGCTGGCTGCCATATCAATGAGCACCGACCCCGCTTTCATCTTGTCGAGCGTCGCCTTATGAACAAGGCGGGGGGCATTACGTCCAGGGATTTGGGCAGTGGTGATGACAATATCTGCATTCGATACCGCTTTGTCCACCACTGCCGCTTGATCTTGCATATACTGCTCGGAAGGTGTCCACGCATAACCACCTGTCGATTTGGCTTTCTCTTTTTCTTCATCACTCATCGGCACGTCTAGCCACTTTCCGCCTAGCGACTCCACTTGTTCTTTGGCGGCAGGACGCAAATCACTGGCTTCCACCACAGCTCCCAAACGTTTGGCGGTAGCAATCGCCTGTAAGCCTGCCACGCCCACGCCCAAAATCACCACTTTCGCAGGCTTTACCGTTCCCGCTGAGGTCATAAACATGGGAAGCGGACGGGCATACTGATTCGCCGCCATCAGCACCGCTTTATAGCCGGCAAGGTTGGCTTGCGAGGACAATACGTCCATATTTTGTGCCCGTGACAACGTGCGTGGCAACAGTTCCATCGCAAAAGCGGTCACGTTTTGCTTGGCATAAGTGTCTAGATTGTCGTTGCGATAGGGATCAAGCATGCCAATCACCATCGCCCCAGATCTGAGTTTGCCAATTTGCTCAGGCGATAGGTCATGCACCACACACAAAATGTCCACTTGGCTTAATACCGCGTCGGCATCTTGAGCAATCGTCGCCCCAGCATTCGCATACGCCTCGTCATTATAAAAGGCATGAAGACCAGCCCCAGTTTCAATCACAATCTCATGACCTTGCTTAACCAGCTTTTTGACCGCATCGGGGGTGAGGGCGACCCGCTTTTCATACGGGGCAGTGACGTTGAGCGTTCCGTTTTTCATGAGGATTGCCTTTACTGAATAAAATTGAGACAAATGTGTTGGTTATGACCAAACAAACCTTGCGTTATAAATTTACGAAATGGTTTTTTGGGTGGCCATAAATTAAATTGATTTTTCTAGACACTGTCAACTTTTTTCATTTATTAAAGGTGACTGGTAAGTTACAATTACTCACAGTTTAGAAATCTACCTCATTAGGAAATGCCATGTACTTTCTTTTATCCCCTGCAAAAAGCCTAAACGAAACCGATGCCGTACCCGTCAACGTTGGCAATTATTACAGTCAACCCGAATTCATCGAGCACGCTCAAGCGTTAATGAAAATTTTGAAAACCAAAGAGCCTGCCGACTTGCAAGAACTGATGGGCATCTCAGACGATTTGGCACAGCTTAATGCCACTCGCAATCAAAATTGGCAATGGTCAGAAGACAAACCGTTTAGCTTGGATAGCAAACAAGCTCCTGCCAAACCTGCGGGCTATCTGTTTGATTGCGACGTCTTTACGGTCCTGGAAATTTATGGAATTTACAAAGACAGCGTGATTTATGCCAATGAACACGTCGGAATTTTGTCGGGATTGTATGGCGTGCTCAAACCACTGGATTTAATGTTGCCGTATCGCCTTGAAATGGGCACGAAGCTTAAAAATAAGCAGGGCGATGACTTATATTCGTTTTGGGGTGAGCTAGTTACTAAAGTCATCAATGAGCGTTTGCAAGCTCAGAGCGGTAAAGATAATGAAGGGGTAGTGGTTAACCTAGCCTCAAACGAATACTTTAAGGCAGTCAAAAAGAAATCGCTAAACGCTAAGCTTATCACGCCTCGTTTTGAAGATGAAAAAAATGGTAAATATAAAGTGATTAGCTTTTATGCCAAAAAGGCAAGGGGGTTGATGGTACGATACGCCTGCGAAAATCAGCTTAGCAATGTCGAGGATTTGAAACAGTTTGATTTAGACGGTTATGTCTATTGCATGGAAGCGTCCGATGAAAAGACGTGGGTGTATCGTCGGGGTGAATAGAAAGGTTAGCCACAAAAAATCCCGCACAAAGCGGGATTTTCATTGTCAAATTTTTAAATCATTAAGGTCAGGTTCTAACCTGGATTTTTAACCCAACGCTTTAACCTAAAAAAGCATTATACATCCAAATGTGTTTTTCTTGCGTTTGCACGTATTCATCGACCAAGTCTGCTGTGCCTTGGTCTTCGGCTTCTTCAGCAACCGAAGACACATCACGTTGTTCTTCAATCAACGTCTGCAAGCCATTGACCACGCCTTCTACACATGCCCGACCTTCAAATACATTTTTATTCTCTTTTAGGCTGGCATGCTGAGTAAAGTCGCTATACGCATGGAATGGCGTACCGCCTAAGGTTAAGATACGCTCGGCGATTTCATCAATTTGTAATTGCAACTCGGTGTAGAGCTCTTCAAACTTTTCATGTAAAGAGAAGAAATGCTCACCTTTAACGTTCCAATGATAGCCTCGCACGTTCAAGTAGAAAACGTGATAAGTAGAAAGCAAACCATTGAGCTTTTCGATGACCTGTGTCATGTCTTTCTTTTCTAGACCGATTTGATTGGTGTTTGTCATAATCATTACCTTTCATTCATTTTAGTCAGTTAAATATCGTGAATTGGCTAGTTATTGCTCGCTATTGAAAGTAAATTCATCAGTTAATTTCATAGCGAGTAACCATTGACTACCAATTAGCTTACAACCCATATATTAACGGCAAGTGACACAAAACTAAATTGGATAAAGTCGATAGTTATGATTTGCTAAACAAATCAATATGAATAAATCTATTTCTTTTTCATATCAACAACCGACTCAGGACGTAAGCCACGAATCGGCACCACTTCTTGCAAATGCGTCCGCACCGTGTCAATCGGGAACTTATCATTCGCAAGACGGTTGGGGATAATTTGACTGCCTTGTTGTCCTTGAAACTCAAACATTAAAAACAAAGAATCCGCTGTTTCGTCCCAACTGGTGACCGCCGACCAAGGAATGGTCGCTTGTTGCGTTGTCGCCCCTCGCATCTGCATGCCCCGCATGGCTTTTGCCCCTTTGCCTTTTTGCTTAGTAGGTGTTGGAGCGTTTGGATTGGGCATAGCCATGATTAAGCCATGCTTTTGCACGCCAAGTTTGAGCGAACGCATCTCATCAGGCATTTCTTGCTTTGCCATTTGCTTTTCGTACTCTCGCTGAACATACCACTTCATTCCCAACGTACGGGCAAGCAAGTACGCCACGACCAAAACGAGCATCAGCCAAAAAATAAGCGTGGAATAACCATCGACAAACACCAAACCCACAATCGCCAGCACCACCACAACGGCAATAATCGCCCATTCTTTTTTGGTGACCGTTTTTAGAGACGATGACGGCGTGGACTGCTGAAAAATTTCGTGTTGAGCTTGCATGAATTCCGCATCCGACAAATTAAGCGGAACGGGCTGTAAGGTATAGGGATATAATGCCATGTTGATAGGTTCTTGTTAGCGGAGGCTGATGAAATAAAGGTGAGAGATTAAATGATGCCTATGTTACCGAAAATAGGCTTAAAAATCACCTGCCACATTTGGTAAAACGCTATTTTCCAGCATAGTCAAACGTGCCCTAGCTTGTTATGATATGCCCATTTAAATTTGTGGTGCAGACTAGAACTATGATTGATCAAAAATTATTACGTGGCGATTTGACCGAAATCAAAAGAAAATTGGCAACTCGGGGCTATGAGCTGGATACAAACTTTTGGGAGCAAAT
>JAAXIL010000011.1:2745-4591 GCA_012270355.1 Psychrobacter sp. | reverse complement strand
CCAAAACTTAATGACACTTCACCTACAGGTTTAACAATTAATGCTTAGTCATCCTTCTCTTTATTTTCGTACAATTATAACAAATGACTGAGAACCAACCAGTCATGCTAGTAAATGGCATGTTGGTGCGAGTTGAAATGAACGAATTAAATTTAATTTCTGCATACTTGAGGTGAGATTATGATGGATGTTATTTGGATGATTGTGGTAGGATTGGTAGCAGGTTTGCTTGCTCGTGCCATCAAACCCGGTAGCGATGCGATGGGCTGGATTATGACCATTGTACTTGGTATTGCTGGGGCATTGGTTGGCGGATTTTTAGCCAGCATGCTAAATGTCGGTGCCGACGGTGGCTTTATCAGTTTGGTATTTGCCGTGATTGGGGCGATTATCTTGCTATTTATCTATGAGTTGGTAACGGGCAAACGCCGAGTTTAATCCATACTTACTAAACTGTTGTCGCAAAAACGGGCTTAATGGCTCGTTTTTTTATGCATGCAGTTTCCTAAGTGTTGTGGGATTTTTAACCTTTGACTGAATCGAAGCCAATTATCAATTGCTCTTATTTTAGCTAGTAGCGGTTATGGCTTATAATAAGGGTAATTCCTCACAGAGTTGATATAAAAATTATGGCACTACTTCCGATTTTAAGCTATCCCGACCCTCGCTTGCGTACCATTGCCAAACCTGTCGAACAGGTGGATGACGAGATTAAAACGCTGATCAAAGACATGTTTGAGACCATGTATGCCGCCAAGGGCATTGGGTTAGCGGCAACGCAAGTGGACAGGCACATTCAGCTTATCGTGATGGATTTATCCGACGATGGTAGCCAGCCACGTGTCTTTATCAATCCCAAAGTCACTCCCTTGGTTGCAGACAAAAACACCTACGAAGAAGGGTGTCTGTCTGTACCTGAGTTTTATGAGTCGGTAGAACGACCTACCAAAGTCACCATAGAAGCGATGGATGAGGACGGCAATACGTTTAATGAAGAAGCCGAGGGCATGCTGGCAGTGTGTATTCAACACGAAATGGATCATTTAAATGGCGTGATTTTTGTCGACTATCTGTCTCGGCTTAAGCAAACCCGAGCAAGAGACAAGGTTAAAAAAGTGATTAAACAACGGGCAAGGCAAGGCGACGTGGTTCCTGCTTGATTTACCAATGTTAGAGTTAAGGTATTTAGTATTAAAATAGATGTAACAAATTCAACCTGCCTTTGTGCAGGTTTTTTTGTGGTGGTTTGATTGTTGGCAGTACTTCGAGTTAATCTACCCGTATTTGTATTGGCATTTGCGTGGTTTGGTTAGACTGTTGGTAGCCATAGCCTGCTGTATTGTTTATGCTAGATTGCGAAACACTACCCACCGTTACCCATTGTCCTCGTGCTATATTGAGCGTCGTACTCAGCCCCTGCGTGTTGATGGGGTAACGAGCATTGCCCGATAGGGTGTCGTGCGATTGGTTTAAGTCAATTTGCACTTGGTTGTTCGGCAACAGACGCGGTGTGACCGCTATACTCTGATTGGCGTTAGCGAAAACCTGCCCTAATACCGTGATGAGATATAGCGGTTGTCCATAACGATTGTAAGCGGTGGTTATATAAGGTTGAGCGAGTGATACCAATGTGCCTGTACCGATTTGGGCGGGGCTTCCCGACAGCGTTTGCACCTGATACACGTTGTTTGATTGGGTTTGGCGTTGATTAGAACCGTATCGTCCATAACCGCCAATACTGTTATTTGTTATGACGATTTGACCTTGCCGAATCGTTCCTGTCTGATCACCCGTTTTTCCAACCCGCCCCGATACCTTTAAGGACTGAGGAACCCCATCAATATGA
>JAAXIL010000011.1:0-2735 GCA_012270355.1 Psychrobacter sp. | reverse complement strand
TTTTGTACCGCTTGATAGCCCGCGGGCGTGGTGCGCAACACCAGTTTATCCTGATAAAAGGAGGCGGATCCGCCATAGCTGGCAAGCGTCTGCCGAACCGCCGGTAGCAGGCTTGCGCCGCCATAGGTATGGATGACATAGGTTTGATACGCAGCATTAGACGAATGCCTATTGCTCGCTTCAGCGGACGGCAATGTCGCCGTTCCACCAACGGCGAGTGTCAGGACGATGAAGGCGGTCATGCCGAGTTTGATTTTTGCTTGCGTCTTAATGCTCATGGCTTGCTATTCCTTAGATTTTAATCCCAGCACGTCTTGCATGTCATAGCGTCCCGTTTGACCTTGCTTGGCTTGATTGGCTACCCACACCGCTGCCCGAACTGCCCCAGCCGCAAAGGTCAGACGCTCACGGGCGTGGTGTTTGATTTCGACCATTTCTCCATCAGCAATGAACATCACGCTATGGTCGCCGATGATTTCACCACCCCGAATGGCATGGATGCCGATGCTCCCTTTGGTTCGCTCGCCCGTTTGTCCTTCTCGTCCATAAATCGCCACGTCTTTTAGCACCTGTCCTCGTGCCTCAGCCGCTGCATTCGCCATCATATACGCTGTGCCAGCCGGGGCATCTATTTTGTGCTTGTGGAGGCGTGCAATAATTTCTATATCAGCCGGGTCGCCAAAGGCTTTGGCTGCCATTTCAATGAGCTTGAGCGACACATTCACGCCTGTGGAATAATTGCCAGCATACACAATGGGGATACGGTTACTGGCTTCATCGACCAGGTTGTCTTGAGTCTCATTCAACCCCGTTGTGCCAATCACCATCGCCACGTTATGTTCGGCACACAATTTGACGTTGTCCTCGGTAGCATCGGGTAAACTAAAATCAATCAGCACATCCATATCGGGCAAAACGCTCGCCAAATCATCATTAACTGACACGTCGTTTTTACCAATGCCCGCCAGTTCGCCCGCATCCACACCAATTACAGACGAGCCCGTCCGCTCTATAGCCGCCGACAGTTGGGTGTGTTCAGACTGATGACATGCCTCAATAAGCATTCGCCCCATGCGACCGCCTGCTCCAATAATACCGATTTTTACCGGTGATGATGAAGACGTGCTATTTGTAGATGAAGAGCTCATAATAAAGTCACTTTTTCGTCTGTTAATTAATTGTAGTCGATAAGGCATAATAAATTGGCAAGGATATACCAATTCGGGTAGCCAAGTTTGGTTAGTCGAATGAGTTAAGCAGTCTCGGACCGCCGATAACTTAAAGCTTCGCTTAAATGAACGGTGTTGATGACCTCGCTGTCTGCTAAATCAGCAATTGTGCGAGCCACTCGTAAAATGCGGTGATAACTGCGGGCGGATAGGTTAAGGCGAGATTGAGCCGTGGCGAGCAGTTGTTTTTCTGCTTCTCCTAACGTCGCTTGATTGTCAAGCTCGCTCGGTGTTAGCTCGCTGTTGGTTTTGCCTTGGCGGGTTTGCTGTTTGGCGTGAGCTTCGGTTACCCGCTCTCGCACGGTTTGCGAAGACTCGCCCGCTTGAGCATCTTGCAAATCGCTGATGGGTAGGGCAGGAACAGTAACGTGCAAATCAATGCGGTCAAGCAGGGGCCCTGAGATTTTGTCTTGATACCGCTGAATTTGTTCGGGGCGACAGTGGCAACGATTAGACGGATCACCATGATAACCACATGGGCAAGGGTTCATGGCAGCGACAAGCTGAAAATTAGCGGGGAAGGTCGCCTGCTGGTTGGCTCGGCTGATGGTAATCTGCTTGGACTCCAAGGGCTGACTTAAAACTTCCAAAACTGTGCGGTCAAATTCGGCCATTTCGTCCAAAAAAAGCACGCCCTTATCTGCCAATGTGATTTCACCAGGTTTTGGGCGAGAACCCCCTCCTACCAAAGCGACCGAACTGATGGTGTGATGGATCTCACGAAACGGACGTGTGCCGTATTGATAATCGGTATTTGCCACCGAATAAGTGCTGGCGACCTCCAACGCTTCGCCATCGGTAAGGCTTGGCAAAATAGTCGGCAAACGGGATGCCATCAAAGTTTTGCCTGACCCTGGCGGTCCTGTAAATAATAATGAATGACCACCTGCCGCCGCAATTTCCAACGCTCGGCGAGCGTGATGCTGACCCTTTACGTCAGCAAGGTCTATGTTATAAGTGGCGGTGACGGGCTTGGCAGTCGTCACGACGGAGCTAAGTAATTTATCCTCATCTTGCACAAGTCCGCCCGCTTCGGCTTGCAAATGCTCGCACACCTGAGCCAAATTATCCGCACCGTACACGGTAACGTCAGGCACTCGGCTTGCCTCCTCTCCGTTTTCTTTCGGCACAATCAAACGGTGATTTGGCTGCTGTGTTGAATGGTCATCATCAATATTATTAGCGAGCTGTTTGCTTTTATTATTATCGTTTTTAATCGCCCGAGCCACCGCCAGGCTACCCGTGACAGGGCGTAAATCACCATTTAATGCCAGTTCACCAATGAACTCATAATCGCTAAGCCACTCCGGGTCAATCTGCCCACTTGCCGCTAAAATTCCGATAGCAATCGGCAAATCCAGCCTCGCCCCTTCTTTTGGCAAATCAGCAGGAGCAAGGTTAATCGTCAGTCTGCGATTTGGAAACTGGAATCCTGCATTCCAGATAGCCGAGCGTACTCGGTCTTTGCTTTCTCGCACTGCCGCTTCGGGCATGCCGACAATGGTA
>JAAXIL010000152.1:3279-4594 GCA_012270355.1 Psychrobacter sp. | reverse complement strand
CCGATGTGTTGCTGTTTGCGAAGGCTATTGGCGTGGAGCGTTTAAATGAATAGACATAGATCTTATTTCTGATGGCATCGTATGTTTTAAAGCCTATTTCATTTGTGCCTATAATATAGCAGGATAAAAGTTCATTTAGCATAGGGAAATCATCATGCCAACACTGACCATTAACAACGCCAAGATTCATTATTTAGACTCTGACCCCAACAACACTGACAAACCCGTTATGGTGTTTGCTCATGGACTGCTTTGGGGCACGCATCTTTACGACAATCAAGTGGCGTATTATAAAGACCACTATCGTTGCATTCGGTTTGATTTTCGGGGACAAGGCAAATCGGAGGTCACCAAATCAGGCTATGACATGGATACGCTTGCCGATGATGCCATTGCCTTGATTGAACATCTGGGCATCAAAAAATGTACGTTTGTGGGCTTGTCGATGGGCGGTTTTGTGGGGCAGCGAGTCGCCATTAAACGTCCTGATTTGCTCGATGCCTTAATTTTGCTTGAAACCTCTGCCGATGCCGAAGACCCAAGCAAAATTGATGATTATAAGAAGTTACTGACTGCCATTAAATTTGTTGGTATGAAGCGGATAAGCAAAAAGGTCATGCCAATTATGTTTGGGCAAACCTTTTTGACCGATAAATCACGTAAAGCCGACTACAAAACTTGGCTGAAACACTTAAACGCCAATCATAAAAAGGGAGCAAGGCTTGCCACCAAAGGGGTGATTGAGCGGGATGCCGTCATTGATAAGCTGGCGAATATAACCACGCCAACGCTCGTTATAGTCGGCGATGAAGACGTGGCGACACCTTACGCCAAAGCCGAACGCATTCACTTTGCTATTGAAGGTTCAAAATTAGCTGTTATTCAAGGGGCAGGGCATACGGTCACGGTCGAGGAGCCAGAAAAATTGCATCGGGTGATGGATAAGTTTTTAAAAAAGTTTACATGATTCGCTCAATGCTATAAATCTTCATCTTATATTGTAGCAAAAACTCCCTCAACGCCTTTTGAGCATGCAAGCGGTTTTCTGCCTCATCCCACACTACCGAGCGGGGGTCGTCCAATAAGTCATGCGAAATCTCTTCCCCTCGGTGAGCAGGCAAGCAGTGCATAAACAGCACATCAGGGTCGGCTTTATCCAGTAGGGCAGGCGTGACTTGATAAGGGGCAAATCGCCTCGCTCGAGTGTTTTGCTCGCTTTCTTGACCCATGCTGGCCCACACATCCGTCACAATCAAATGGGCATCTTTGGCGGCATCTTGCACATCGTCCACCAAACTCACGCAATGGCTCAACC
>JAAXIL010000152.1:0-3269 GCA_012270355.1 Psychrobacter sp. | reverse complement strand
GGGCAGCAACTCGCAAGTGAAAACCAAACTGGTGAGCCGCGGTCATAAACGACGAACACATGTTGTTCCCATCACCCACCCAAGTCACGGTTTTGCCCGCAATGTCGCCACGATGCTCAAAAAAAGTTTGCATATCGGCAAGCAACTGACACGGATGAAAATCATCGGTCAACGCGTTGATGATAGGCACACTCGAATACTCGGCAAACTTCTCGATTTTGCTGTGCTCAAAGGTGCGAATCATGATGATATCGACCATGCTGGAGATGACCCGAGCCGAATCCTCAATCGGCTCACCCCGTCCAAGTTGCGTGTCTTTTGGCGATAAAAAAATCGCCTGCCCACCAAATTGTCCCATGCACGTTTCAAACGAAATACGTGTACGGTTTGAAGACTTCTCAAAAATCATGCCCAGCGTTCTACCGACAAACGGTTGATATATCTCGCCTGCGTGTTGCATGGTACGAAGCTCGCTGGCACGGCGAATCAGGGCATTGAGTTCTGATGGGGTAAAGTCCAATAGGGTAAGAAAATGACGCAGGCTCATGGGTAGCTCAAAAAGGTCGGTATAATTAATAAAAAAAAGAGTTAAGCTTTGAGTATAGCGAAAAGTGGGGGAAAAATCAGGTCACGTTTTTAATAGGTCTCCCCGTTGTTCGACAAAGCAACTCATAGCCAATTGTGCCTGCCCAACTTGCCACATCGTCCACGCTTGGATGCCCTAAATTCGCATTGCCCCACAGCACAACATCATCGGCTATTTTAGGCTCCGGCACATTGGTTAAATCCATCGCAATCATGTCCATCGCTACCCGCCCAATAATGGGGCATTGATAAGTTTCGCCATTAGATACGACACTTACCCAAGCCTCATCAGTCACAACTCTAGGGTAGCCATCGCCATAACCGACACTGATAATGCCTTTTACCGTCGGACGCTCACATACAAAGCGACTGCCATAGCCCACCGCTTGGCCCACTTGCAGATGATGAATTGCCATCACTTTTGCACCAAATATCATGGCAGGGCGTAAGTTCAAATCCTCTGCTGATTTATCAATAATGGGTGATGACCCATACAGCATAATGCCGGGGCGTACCCAATTATAGTGGCAGTCAGGAAAATTGATGACACCTTCAGAATTGCAAAGGGAGGCTTGTATATTTTGGGAAACTTGCGATTTAAGTCGTACGAGAACGTTGTTAAAGGTCTGAATTTGCTTACGGTTTAGAGGATGGCTGACATCGTCTGCATTTGCAAAATGGCTGGTTAAAATTAGGTCATATTCTGCATTGTTCAAGGTTTTGGCGACAGAGGTAATTTCGTTTGGTTCAAAACCTAAACGGTTCATACCTGTATTAAGTTTTAGCCAAATCTTGCGAGTCGGTGAGCCATCAGATGGCACATCAGATAATGCCCATTCAACTTGTTCATGCTGATGAATGACGCATTGGGCTTGAATTTGATGAGCCATCTGCCATTCGTCAAAGCTAAACACCCCTTCAATTACCCCTATCGAGTGTGACCAACCGAGCTTACGTAGTTCAATCGCTTCTTGCAAAGTCGCCACGCCCAACGCCAAACGGTTGCTATCTTCTAGACTGTCCGCAAACGTTTGTAAGGCAGGCAACACATTTGCCACCCCATGCCCATACGCATTCGCTTTGACCATCGCCAAAATGTTGGCATTTGGGGCAAGGTGATGCACTCTGCCTAAATTATGGACGATCGCATCGAGATGCATGGTGCGCGTGGCAGTTCGCATGCTTGCTATCAGCGACTCACAAACTTATTAAAATTTGAATCATCTGCCGTAATTAACGCCAACTTATTTTCTTCAAACAAATCAAAAAAATGTTCCCACGTCACCTTTTCTAAATCGTCATTATCCCCACCCATGTCAAAACGCAAGATGCCTGATTGACCGTCATCGGTTTGCACCACGCTTGGGGTAGCATCATAATTGTCCGCCCACTTTTTTATAGCATCATGGTCGGTTAGCGTATTTTGCTTACTCATAGTTTTTTTCTTAAAGGCTGAAGTTTATTCTGTAAAAGGTTGTCAATCATAGCTATCTTAACTAAATATCCGCCATACAACAACGAGCACCGCCAGCACATAAAACACAGGCGATACCCAGCCAATCACTTGCGTGGCAATCGCCACACACACGCCAAAACCCGCTAGTGCTATCCAATCCTGACGTCGGTCATTAAGCATATCCGCACGAATTTGCTGAATTTCTCGCAGTTGTTCGTCTTGCCGTGCCCCTTGCGTGGCGATACTTTGCAAGCTTTGATCAATTAACTTCGGCAAGGCAGTAGTAGATAGCAATAACTCAGGCAAATCCTCACGAAATTTTTCTAAATTCCGCACGGGATCAAGCTGGTCTTTGAGCCAACCAGACAAAATCGGTTTAGCCAGTGACCAAATGTCTAACTCAGGATACAACTCTCGTCCCAGCCCTTCGACGTGTACTAAGGTTTTAAGCAGTAGCATTAACTGGGGTGGAATGGTCATGTGATGGCGACGGGCAATGTCCAAAATCTGCATCAGCACGCCCGCGAAATCAATCTCATTGATGGGTTTTGACACCATGGGTCCCACCGTGCGACGCATGTCCCTCATCAAGGCATGTTTGTCTGTATTGGGCGGAATCCAACCTGCACGAGCCACAATATCCACCAACGCCGTAAAGTTTTGATTCATCACCGACAGCAACATACGGGCGACAATCATCTGATCATCCCGAGACAACTCACCCATGATGGCACAATCTAACCCAATATAGCGAGGGTGATGCCGATAAGGGGCAGGCGTGTCAGGCGGTAGTGTCTCGACAAACACATTGCCGGGGTGCATATCGGCATGAAAAAAATTCTCTCGGAACACCTGCGTAAAAACTACCGTCAGTCCCTTGATGGCAAGGCTGTGCAAATCATAGCCCAGTTCACGGAACCGCTCTACGTTCGAGATGGGCATGCCATGAATCCGTTCCATCACCATCACGCTTCGGCTTGACTCATACACTTCAGGCACATACATCATCGACGAACCCAAAAAGTTGTTCCGCATTTTTGTCGTATTCTGAGCCTCATACGTCAAATCCAGCTCATTGAGCATGATTTGCCGATAATCTTCCACAATGTCAATGATTCGTACCGCCCGAGCCGCCTCGATACGAGCCGATGCCCAGTTTGCAAAATCTCTGAGCAGCGCCACCTCCGCCACAATCTGCGCGCGAAGGTGCGGACGCACCACCTTAACC
>JAAXIL010000094.1 GCA_012270355.1 Psychrobacter sp. | reverse complement strand
CTTCACAATCAAGTCAGAATCTTGCAAAAAGGGTTTAGTCACACCTTTGCTTGGGTCACCGTCAACAAATGGGGAGACGACTTCAAAGCCATCCATACAAGCCTGCATCGCACAAATGGGGTCAACCTCGCTGACCCGCACAATCATGCCCTCTTGTCTGAGGCTTTGTGCCGACCCTTTGCCCACATCGCCATAACCGACGCACAATGCCCGACGACCGGCTAAGAGCATATCGGTTGCCCGCTTGATCGCATCGTTTAGGCTATGCCGACAGCCATATTTATTGTCGTTTTTGGATTTTGTGACAGCGTCATTCACATTGATGGCAGGCACTTTTAGTTCGCATTTATTCAGCATGTCAATCAGACGATGCACGCCCGTTGTGGTTTCCTCCGAAATGCCGTTGATGGTGTCCAGCATTTGCGGATAGTCGTTATGAATAAGAGCAGTCAGATCGCCCCCATCATCCAAAATCAAGTTAGCATCCCAAAGTTTACCCGCCGCTTCACCGCCAACATGCAATTGCTGACGTAAGCACCATTCGTACTCCTCTTCGGTTTCACCCTTCCAAGCAAACACAGGCACACCGGTTGCTGCCATTGCCGCTGCCGCATGGTCTTGCGTAGAGAAAATATTGCACGAGGTCCAGCGAACCTCTGCCCCAAGTGCGGTTAAGGTTTCGATTAACACAGCGGTTTGAATGGTCATGTGGATACAACCGAGAATTTTCGCCCCTTTTAATGGTTGCTCTTCGGCATAACGACGTCGTAAGCCCATAAGAGGGGGCATTTCGGCTTCAGCGAGGGCGATTTGTCGGCGACAGTACCCAGCAAGTTTTATATCAGCAACTTTATAATCGTTAAAGCCAGCAGGAGGCTTAGTGGCGTAATTGCTAGATTGGTTGGATTGGTCTGATAGATGTGACACTGCGTCCATCTTGTTCTCCTATCGTATACAAAGGTGAAAAAAAGAATTTACGCAGGTGTCGTTGTGAGCCTGAGATAAAGAAAATCACTCATGCATGCCGAGCCTGACAGTTTAAGGTTATCAATCAAATTTATAACCAAACTGATGCAACACCTCTCGGCGAGTTAGGTATTTTAATGGAAGTGGATACATAAATAAATGGCAATGTTCATATTGGATACTTCAAATTTGATTAATAAGCAGTCAAGAAACGTCACCTTACAAGATGTAAGCAAAAATTACAGAAAGCAGTAAAAAAAGTGCCATTTAAGGGGTGACATTAAAGACGATTTAAGTTTTAATACGCCCATCAGAGGAGTTCTGCCAAGTTATCAAGTCATGTATTAAGTCATAGTGTTATTTAATTGATGTTTATTTTTGGTTTATTTCTTGAAGGTGCTCTTTTTTTTGATTGTTTCAATCCTTAGGAGTAAATTATGAAAAATTTATATTTAACTACCATTGCTACTGGCGTAATGTTGTCTACTTCTGCAATGGCAGCCGAAGTTGTTGTTGCTGAGCCTGTAGCGGTTACTACACAGCCTGTCGTTGTTAATGCCCAGCCTGCGTATCAGTATGATGCTAACGCTGGTGTGGTTGCTAATACCACTGGTGCGGTAGTAGGTACAACTCGCACATTGTTTGATACCGTCACTAACCCTGCAGCCGTTAGTGCTGAAGTTGGTACATTAGGTTATGGTGCAAACGTAGCTTGGGGTGTTAATGACACGACTGAGCTGGTTGCTGGTTGGGCTGGCGGTGATGTTGCTGACCTAATGGGCGATGATGTTGATGTCAACGATGTGGACTATGATGTTGAAATGGACATGAGCAACCCATATTTGGGTGTCAACTTGCGTCCTGCAGCTAATTGGTTTACCGTTGGTGCAGGTGTTATCGTTCCAGATGTCGACATCGAAGTCAAAAGCAATCCAGATGGCGACGGCGTTTATAAGATCAATGGCAACGAATACCAAGCCGAGGAAGTTGGTAGTCTTGAAGGAGAAATGGAGTACCGTAATAAATTAGCTCCTTACGGCACTATTGGTTTCCGTCCTAATATTAATGATAATTGGGGTGTTTACGGTGAAATTGGTGCAGCTTACATGGGTGAGGTCGACGCTACAGTACGCTCTACAGCTGGTAACGATGCCATTGCTAGAGATGCTGAGCAAGATCTTGAAGAAGAAGATTACCTAGAATGGTACCCAATCGCTAAACTTGGTTTAACTTACCGTTTCTAAGCGATTGACGGATTTTCTTAAAAACGACCTTCGGGTCGTTTTTTTTATTTTAGATTTTCTTTTATGATGGAGATTGCATATTGGTAATGAAGATTTGTGATATCAATAAATCCATCGCTTGAAGAAACCTGTATAAGTGAATGCAAGTTTTTCTGCTCGAACAAAGACAGAACTACCATTCGATGATTTTGTTTAAGCTGATTAATAAGTTGTAGATTTTTGCTGTCATCAGAGGCGGTTGAAGCTTTTAATCTGGCTTCCTTAACCATCCAAAGCAGACGGCTGGCACTCTGATACTCATTTTTTGCTAATGTTTCAAGCCATGCCATTTCACTAGAATTAAAGAACCTATGGGCAACCGCTTGGCTAATATCGCGCCATTCTATGTCAATGCCTATAGGCTGTTTGCTAACGGCACACGCCACATAATAACCACTATGGCTAAAGCTCACGATTTCGTTGCTTAAATGAATGCGATAGGGTAATTGAGTGTCATCTAAAAAATCATGTGAACTTATGATTTCGGTGAAATGGTTATGTTTAATTTTTTTTAGGCTGATCAACTCATGCAATAAATGTCGTACTGCCAATTTTTGCTGTCTAGCAAATAACCTTTTATCGATGGTTTTTTTGATTGAATGACCTGCCTCATTAGGCGTTTGTATAGCATCAAATTGACTGACCGCCCAGCAGACCTCTGCCTTAGAGTTAGAAACCTCACAAGGTTGCCATTCATCAGACAAGGCAAAATAGGTCGGGTTAATTAGCTTAATGGTCATTTAAAGATTAAAGAATAAAAAAGAACCGGCGTAAAAAAGCCCAGCGTATCACTGGGCTTTTTATTAGAAAGTTCTAACGAATAAATTAGTAAGACAACGTCGCACGGCGGTTTTGAGCGTAGGCTGCTTCTGTTGAACCTTGTACCGCAGGCTGTTCTTCACCATAGCTGATGGTCTCTACCCGAGCACCGTTTACGCCTTTGGCAGCCAAATAGCTTTTCACCGCTTGAGCACGACGCTCACCAAGGGCATGGTTATATTCACGGCTACCACGCTCATCGGTATGACCTGCTACCAATACAGCAGCGTTTGGATTAGACGCTAAAAAGCTGGCTTGTTGATCCAGTACGCTGGCTGCTTGAGCATCAATGGCACTGCTATCGAATGCAAAATACACCACGCCTTGCACATTTTCGGCAGCCACCACCACGCCAGCAGAGTTATTGACTAGTCCAACGCCCGTTCCATAAACGGCATTACCTGGTACACCCATCGGAGCAACCACAACTTCTGATGTGTTGTTGCGTTTGGTGGCACACCCTGTCGTCACGGCGAGGGCAACACTGGTCACCATAAGGGCAGAAAGTTTGGCGATGGTGTTCATAATACGTCCTTAAAAATTATCAATAATAAAATCAGCCCTATTAAAGGCATATCGTAAAATTCGAGATATGATGGCAAAGTTTGTTGACCTTGACAAGCAGTTTTATCGTAATTGCTACAAAAATGTTTATGTTTTGTACGCTTAACTTATGCAGCAGCAGTCTTACCAGCGATATTTATCAAAATTTTCAGGATTTGCCCAATATTTGGCATTGAGCCAGTTGGGGGTAGGTTTGTAATCATATAAATTAAATTGCCACGCTTGCCAATGGCTTTTGGGTTTGTTGAGCTTAGATTCATTAGGCTTACTGACAGACGCCTCACTCTGTACAAAGCCCAACTGACGTAAATTTATTTTTTTACTCACTGGTAGATACAGCACGCTTTGTTCAGCGAATAAATCTCGCAGACGGTTGGCTATCTTTGTAATGTCATGAGGCTTATTTTCTGCTAGGTGTTTGCTTGAGGGTGAGTGGTCATCTATCAACACCCCCAAATCAAACCGCTCGGTAAACGGCAACGCTAAAAATTCGGTAGGAGTGATGGCAACCGATTGAATTTTAGTTTGTCGGTCAGGAAAGCCTTTCGTAGTAAAAGACGTTGGTAAGTTTTGTAAAATAGCATCCGTTGCTTGCGTCTCACCAATCAATAATAACTTAAGTAACTCAAGCGGTTGGGTATTAGCCTGTTCTGCGGTTTGAACAGTCATGGAAGTTTCATCAATACAACTGGGCAGTGCCAAAAACCGCAATACGTCTTGAATATGATGGGCGATGGGCATTAAAGGAGGAGGGGTTAAGCCATTACCAGCGTGTGAATTTAAATGAGACATAATTAGACAATCAGGGTATTTCAAGCGACAATAGAAGGTTTTAGTTTGTTCGAAACACAATAGTTCCAAAACCAATAAGAGTATGCCATGACCGACCGCACCAATACCACCAATACTTAAAATCAACCTACAAAGAACGGCCCAATCACCACACCTACCAGGGTGCACGAGACCTTAGATGCCA
>JAAXIL010000039.1 GCA_012270355.1 Psychrobacter sp. | reverse complement strand
TATGCTACCTGCCTCACAATTCATTGCTACCGCCGAACGTCAGCTGTACCTTGCCTTATTAGAGCGAGCCAAATACCGCCCGATCGCTAACGATTGGTTGGCAAATTTGCCAAAGTGGCTAGGTGACATTAAAGACAAACGCCGTTATGCTCATGCCCCCGCCTATGCGTCAGCGGTAGAAAAGTTGCCAAGCATCAAGGTGAATGATGTTGGCCTAAATGCCGATGCCATCACCATTCATGCCGAGCTGTCTGAATCTCAGCAACGACAAATTACCGCCCTCATGCGTCAGCTGATGCCTTGGCGGAAAGGTCCATTCCAAATTGGCACGGGTGAACATGATGTTTATATCGATTGTGAATGGCGAAGCGATTTTAAATGGCAACGCATCGCCCCCAAGCTTTCCGAGCATGGCATTAGCCTAACCGACCGTCATATTTTAGATGTCGGTGGCGGGTCGGGTTATCACGGGTTTAGAATGCTCGGAGCAGGGGCAAAACAGGTGGTGGTTATTGATCCTTCCTGCCTGTTTTATCATCAATTTATGGCAATACGCCATTTTGTGGAAAGCAAAAATACGTCAAGAGCCAGTTATTTAGAAGACGGTTATTTAAAAGACAGTCAACTACAAGATATTCACTTTATCCCCGTTGGGTTAGAAGACTTACCAAGCAGTAAAGATGCAGGCAACCAGCTGTTTGATGTGGTGTTTTGTATGGGCGTGTTGTATCACCGTGCCTCGCCCTTTGAGCATTTGCATCAATTGCGTGACCAGTTGCAGGCAGGGGGACATTTAATTTTAGAAACGCTTGTCGTTGACGGCGATGCAACGACGGTGCTGGTGCCCCCTGATCGCTACGCCATGATGAATAACGTGTATTTTTTACCCTCTGTCTCTGCGTTGACGTTGTGGCTAGAAAAAGTTGGCTTTACGGAGGTGCAGTGTATTGACGTGAGCACCACTACCCCTGATGAGCAACGGGCAACGGCGTGGATGGACTATCAATCGCTCGTTGACTTCCTTGACCCGAGTGACCCAAGCAAAACAGCGGAAGGTCACCCTGCCCCCAAACGAGCAACGCTGATTGCTAAGAAATAACCTGTTATTGCTCATATAGATGATGACAACAGGTATGCGTTCGGTATGAAATTAGGCTATCACTTTTAATTTGTGTGACGGTCTTCCCTATCTTTATCAACGCCATATTAGCGACTGCTACTCAGTAGTGCAGTTAATGCTATATCTATTTATGCTCATCATCGTGGGCGTTTTTTAATCCTTAAAATATTGTAAAATAATAGTAGCAACGCCAATATCTGCTTGCGATGATTACGAACCCATACCCACTTATTTTTGTATGAGCCCTCCATGCCGTTTGCAAACCTTACCGACACCAGTCAGCGATTAAGTGACACCGCTCAAGAAAAAGTCAACGAATACCAAAGCATTGTGTCGGTGGCTAATGATATGTTTAGCGACTTTATGGAACGCGTGCCCTATTTACTGGTTGCTTTGGTCGTCTTTATTGTCTTTTGGCTACTGTCCATCGCTTTCAAAAAAGCCGTCACCAAACTGCTGTCCAAAAGTCATTCACACCGAAATTTAGTTCGGGTATTTCAGCGGGTAGGCGGGGCACTCATTTTGTTTATTGGTTTGATGGTAGCAATGGTCATCGCCCTGCCTGGCTTTACACCTGCCAAACTGATTGGCGCGTTGGGTATTGGCTCGGTTGCCATTGGTTTTGCGTTTAAAGATATTTTTCAAAACCTATTATCTGGCATTTTGCTATTGCTCTCTGAGCCTTTTCGTATTGGTGATCAGATTGTATCAGGAGATTATGAAGGCACGGTTGAGGACATTAAAGTTCGAGCCACCACCATCAAAACCTATGATGGTCGGCAGGTGGTAATCCCGAACTCTGATCTATATACCAATGCCCTAACGGTCAATACTGCTTATAAACGTCGTCGCTTGCAAGTGGATGTTGGCATCGGTTATGAAGACGATATTGAGCAAGCAAAGTCTGTCATTTTGCAAGGACTAAAACAAGCGGATACGGTGTCTAAACTGGCAGAACCGTCAGTCATTGCCACCGCTTTTGGTGATTCGAGCATGAATTTGACAGTCAGATGGTATATTGATAATGGTACGCAAGCCAACAAAGTGACCTCAATCCATGAGGTGATCGTGGCGGTGAAGTCTGCTCTAAATGATGCAGGAGTGAACATTCCCTTCCCCATTCGCACGCTTGATTTTAGCGATGGCTCTGCTCAAAAGGTGATTGAAGACGTGCAACAATCTCGTGAGTCTAATGCACAGGTTTAAAACAACCTTTGGAATATGACATATTGCCTCTCATTAAACCTATGCGTCTTTAACGACGCATTTTTTATCCCTATAACCGACTTATTTCGCTGTTTAATTTTTATCAACAACACGATAAATAATTCCATTCCTAAAAATGACTGCTTTTTGATAAACTCGGTTACTTCCAACCTTGAACATTCATGACAAAACAAAATCTATAGGACAATAATATTATGTCGTTTCCCAATCTTTTTAACCCCATACAAATGGGCACACAAACCCTAAAAAACCGTATTTTTATGGCACCATTGACTCGTCTTCGAGCCATTGAGCCAGGCGATGTACCTACCCCACTTGCCAAAACCTATTATTCTCAGCGGGCGGGTGCAGGGCTGATTATTACCGAAGCCACACAAGTATCATATCAAGCCAAAGGCTATGCGGGTGCACCAGGCATACATACGTCCGAGCAAATGGACGCTTGGCGAGAAGTCGTGCAAGCCGTGCATGACAAAGGTGGCAAAATTGTGGTGCAACTGTGGCACACAGGATTGGTATCGCATAAGAGCGTGCAACCCGACGGCAAAGCCCCTATCTCGGCAAGCGATGTGGATGTTGGCGTGCGTACCAGTTTGCGTGATGACGATGGCAATGCCATTCGTGAGTCCGCTACCCCGCCCCGCCCTGCGACGCTAGAGGAAATTAAACAGGTGATTGCCGACTTTGCTTCTGCCACCAAAAACGCCAAAGAAGTTGGCTTCGATGGTGTCGAAATCCATGGGGCTCACGGTTATTTGTTGCATCAGTTTTGGGCGAAGCAAACCAATAAGCGGAATGATGAATATGGCGGTAGCCGAGAAAATCGAGCTCGCTTGATGTTAGATGTAATTTCTGCTTGCGTCGATGCATGGGACAATGACCATGTAGGCATTCGCATCTCACCTCTTGGATCGTTTAATAATGTTGATGGGGGCTATGACGAAGACGAAGCCTTGTGGCTCATCGAACAAATTAACCAACATAAGCTCATGTACTTACATTTGTCTGAGCCTGACTGGGCAGGTGGCACACCGTATAATGACGCATTCCGTCAAGGCATCCGTGAGCGGTTTGAGCAAGTGATTATCGCAGCAGGTGGTTATACGGCAGAAAAAGCCAGCAAACTGATTGAGGCAGGTTTGATTGATGCGGTGGTATTCGGACGGGATTACATTGCCAACCCTGACCTCGCCGAGCGAATCAAAGTGGGAGCAGAACTCAATGAGCAACGCCCTGAGCTATTTTATGGGGGCGGAGCAGAAGGCTATACCGACTATCCGTTTATGAATGATTAACGTACTGTCATCCGTATCTGACCGAAATTAGTAAACTCCCCCACATAATTGCCCGTCTCTAAGGGGACGGGCAGTCCAAATGATCCCGTTGACACCTTCATGCCTGCTCGAATATGTAAGCTTTGAGCGTCCAGTTTATCAACCAACCACTTTAACGCAATCGCAGGATGTCCAAGTACGGTATCAGCGGATGCTTTATGCAACATTTTGCCATTATGGCTTAACTGTCCAACCACTTCTCTTACTCCTTCATAATCTGCCTCAACCGCTTCCCCTAACACTATTTTGCCACCCACTGCTCCATCAACGCACACCTGCATTAGACTCAAATTAGGGAACCAATCAGCATAACGGGAGTCGGGAATTTCCAAACATGGAGCGACCGTGCATTTTTCGCAAAGCGTCTCAGGCGTATCACTGGCTAATAAATCTGCTTGAGCGATAAACACCAGCTCTAACTCTAAAAGTGGGGCGTTCATTTGTCCCAGCTCCAGCACAAAATTCTCAGCCGAGCCACACTCATGCACTTGCGAGGCAGTCAGTTGCCCATATAGTGGTTCATGTGCTTCAAAAATTGCTTGCGTCTCGGGGCTGGTCATACTGATTTTATAGCCTGCTAATTTATCTCCAGTAGCTTGGCGTTTGGCAGTAACGGCATGCTGGATGCGATAGGCTTGAGTTAGGTTAAAGCTGGCAAACAAATCCGCCATATCCCGACGGTCAAGCCATTGCTTGTTGATTCTGGCATCTGCCAAGCCGTCGGCTAATTTAATAATGGTGGGCATGTTTGCTTATCCTTTTTTATCCAAAATTGTCGTGCGAATATAAAACAATTCTTTTGAACGCACATTTGTTGTCAAATATAGTGGTAACTGCACAGTATATAATTTTATGCTTTAAAAAACCGCATGAGTCCGTTAAGAAGTAGATTTTCTTGGATAGAGACAGTGGTGCTAACATGTTGTGCCAATAA
>JAAXIL010000058.1 GCA_012270355.1 Psychrobacter sp. | reverse complement strand
GCCCGTGGTTGCCATGCCCCCCGCCTTCATGCCTCGCATCAGCTGGCTGGACAATGCCACAATCGCCAAGGTGTCGGCATGAAAGCCTCTATCGCCAATCACTTGGCTCACCCCGTCCATGTCGAGCACTGGAGCAAAACTCACGTCAATGCCCACTGCCAAAACTTCACACGCCAGCACATAACCAATGTCATAAGCCAAAGATAAGGCTTTGCAGGGATCAGCATCAAATAATACCCCAAGTTTGCCCATCGCTGGCAGGGGGGTAAACCCTTCTCGCAAACGTCTGACCCGTCCGCCTTCTTGATCCACGCCAATAATGAAATTTGGCTTAACCGCTCGCATCGCATCGCAAAGTGACCGCACCTGCTCAGGCGTATTCACATTGCGTCCAAATAAAATCATGCCACCAACGGTGTCATTCTTAATAACCAGTTTGTCAGCATCGGTCAACGTATGACCGTCGATGTCGAGCATAAGCGGGGCAATGGGGGAAGTAGAGGCAGGTTGAGTTGGGTTGTTGGTCATAAGTCGTTAGCAGTCTAAAATTTCAGGGGTTAATTAATTGGATATGGCAACTATTGTGAATGAAGCAAAACAGTTTAACCACTTTTAGACACACCGCAAAGGGGGTGGTGTGGTAAGATTTACGTATTCTAATAAACATTTGTAATAAACGGATATCGATTCATGGCTTTTCAACCCAAACAACTGTTACTTAGTCTTGCTACCGTTGGTGTGGCAGGCGTCATCTTTTCGCAAAGCATCAGCACCGTGGCCGTCGCTGAGGACGGGATGTTTACGCCCACGCCTGAGCAAAAGCTGACCACTCGCCAAGTCGCTACCATGCTCGATCGAGGGCATTATACCAATCAGCGACTTGTTACGGACATGGGTAAGCAAATCCTTGCGATGTATGTTGACCGCCTTGATCCTAATCACACGCTATTTTTGCAATCGGATATTGATGAGTTGACCGCCAAGTACGGCGAAGAATTTGCAATGCTTTTGAAGCGAGGCGATTTGTCGGCAGGGCAAGCCATCTTTAAGCGATATCGTGAACGGTCAAATGAGTATTATGATTTTGCCGATCGGTTTTTGCAAAGTGATATTGATTTGACTCGCAAAGACAGCGTGATAATCGACCGTGAGGACGCACCCCGATTTACCAGTAAATCTGCCCAGCGAGATTATTGGGAAAAACAACTGACCTTACAGATTATCAATTTGACGCTCGGGCAAGAAGAAGAAAAAGCCCGTGATGCCCTATATTTAGAAAACCCAGATTTGGCAAAAGGGCATGATTTGGTGCTTGCCGACGAACGCTCACCGAGCGAGATTTTACGCCAGCGAATGAACCGTCAGCAAGAGCAACTTGCCCGCATCAAAAGCGATGAAATCATGGAGTCGCTACTCAATACGGCAACGCTGACGTATGACCCGCACAGCAATTACTATGCCCCCGTGCAAGCGGTTGAGATGCAAGTGCAGTCCAGCTTGCAGTTAGAAGGCATTGGCGTGACCATTCGCCCGTATCGTAAAAACCCTGATTACACGCAAATTGTCACCTTAGTGGATGGCGGTCCTGCCGAAAAGTCGGGACAAATTAAGCCTAATGACTTGATTGTGGCAATCGCCAAAGATGGCGAAGAGTTAAAAGACGTGGTCGGTTACTCTACCCGTGAAGTGGTAAGCCTCATTCGAGGTAAACGTGGTACAGACGTGGTGGTCAAGGTTCGCCAGCCCAACGCATCCGAAGCCTCTGCTCGCATCGTCACCATCACCCGTGATGTCATCGAACAAGAAGATGCGGGCGTACGTCATCGGGTGGTTGAAGTCACGCCCACCGGTTCGGACAAAACGAAACGCATTGGGGTGCTTGAAATCCCCAGTTTTTACCTGAACTATCAAGCCCGTCGTAATGGACAAGACTATCGCAGTGTCAGTATCGACACGCAAAACGCTCTCGAAGCCCTCAATGAAGAAGAGGTTGATGGGCTGGTGGTGGATTTACGCAACAATCCAGGTGGGTCGCTTGATGAGGTCGCTAAAATGCTCGGACTGTTCATTAAAGAAGGACCATTGGTGCAAATTCGGGACAACCGAGGCAATGTGCAGGTTTATGACGATGAGGACGGTGGCAAACAGTTGTATGAAGGTGACATGGTGGTGATTACCAACATGGAATCGGCTTCAGCGTCTGAGATTTTTGCCGCCGCCCTTCAAGCCTAGGGTCGTGGATTGGTCGTTGGCTCAACCACAACGGGCAAAGGCTCGGCACAAATCCAACTGGATAATTTGGCACTTGGTTCTGCAACCCTGACGCAGCGTAAATTTTATCGCATCACAGGCGGTAGTACGCAAAATAAAGGGGTTGTGCCCGATGTGGAACTCGTTAATATCTATGATGGGGCTGAGTTTAGCGAGCGAGATCAAAAAAATGCTCTAAAATGGGACACTATTAAAACCTCGCCCTATAAACCCGAAGGCAAATTCACCAGTAACACGTTAGCGACGCTCAACGAACAATCAAAAATACGCCAAAATATGAACCCACAGTTTCAGTATTTGGATACCCTAAACGAAATTCGAGCGATGGAAGACGGTGCAAAACCCGTTGTGCTGGACATGACAGAGCGTCGGGCTTATCTAAAATCGGTCGAGACTAAAACGCTGGCGGCAGAAAACGCCAGACGTAAAGCCACAGGTAAAAAGCCGTATGCGGATTGGACAGAATATCAAGCCGCAACCGAGGCTCAATATGAAGAACGTAGCCGTATGAAAGATGCCGAACGTCCTAAATTGCCTGAGGACGAAGCCTTCGTGATTGAAGCGGCGAAAATTATGTTGGATGCGGATAAGGATTAGGCTTTGTAAGCAAATGCTTACACCACATGACGTTTTGACCGATATCATTGCACCATGATGATGGGCATAATACACACATGGCGTTAAGGATAACGTCATGTGAGAGCAGGACGCTCAGCTTACTTTGGCAGTAGCCATGTTTCAGGATGAAACAAAAAAGTAAGAGTTAATATGGATGTTAGCGACGTAAACCGTATGACTTTGCCCAGTCATGCGGTTTTGTTGTGTTTGGGCAATCTTATTTTTACCATCAACCCTGTAACCATTTTATCTCGCATGACATTTTGAGCCTTAATCGTTCCGCCGTGAGCGATGATGACCGCTTTGGCAATCGCCAAGCCTAAGCCATATCCGCCATCTTTCGACTTACCCTGTCCAGAATGCCGAGAGCGTGCCGAATCCAACCGCACAAATGGCTCGAATAATCTTTCATGGTCTGCTTCTTCAATGCCCCCGCCTTCATCTTGAATGCTGATTTGAATGAATGAAGGTGAGTTTTCGTCTGCAATTTCCGCCACGTCAATATAGACATTCCCTCCTTCAGGCGTGTGTAAAAACGCATTGCGGATGATGTTTTCAAACGCACTGCGTAACCCGTCGGCATCACCGTTAATGGTTAAAGATAGATTTTTACTGATGTGTAAGGCGATGGATTTATGTTGAAATTCAAACTGCACGTCGTCGCCAATACGGTGCAACAATGCCAGCAAATCAACGGGGGTAAAATCGTTGGTTCGGTTAGAAGATGGGCTTGACAATTGTAATCGCTGAATTTGTAGAATTTGTCCGATCATCTCACCCAAGCGGTTGGATTCTCGTTCGATGCGATTGAGGTATGGCAAGGTGGTGTCGGCTATCGGCTCATCTTGCAAGCGGTCTCGGATGAGTTCGGTTGCCACGTCAAGGCGGGCAAGTGGCGAGCGAAGTTCATGCGAGATGTCACTGAGCATCTGCTGGCGGGCGTGTTCGCTCGTTGCCAAACGCCGACTAAGCTGTGCCACGTCTTTGCCGAGTTGTCCCAATTCGTCCTCGCCCAATGTTTGCAGTTGCTCAAGGTCGGTTTGCCATTGCGTTTGCTCAGTGTTTTGACTGACTTGATTTGTCGATAGTAGGGCGGGGCTTGCCGTTTGTTGGCTAAGGCGTTGCACCATGTGTTGCACGGTGGCAATGCGACGGGTTATGGCACGGCTCAGCAGATAGCACACCGCCACACTGATGAGTAAGCTGGCTAGCACACTCAAAAACCAGTTACCCTGATTGCGTTCGGCTTTGCGAACTTCATGTAAAGGCAAGCGAGGGCTGAGGCGAATGGTGTAATTGGTCGTGGGAGAGGACACGCTTACGTCGGCAAGCGCGGGGTATTGCGTTGGGTCAATGCCAATCGGGGCAAAGGGTGGTTGCCTGTTCTCACGGTTTTTTGATTCATTGACAAAACTATCGGGGTTGGGTAGACGGTTTGGATGATTGCCGTTTGTATAGGGGGCACCTCGCCGAGTGCGGTCGTGCCGATTGGAAAAAGGGGTTAAGACATTACTGTTGCCATCGGTGATTTGTATCTGTCCGTTTAGGCGAGGATCTTGCTCATAAATCGCCCGCACGCTTTGCCAGTCGTCATGGCTTAAAGCGGTGGCGAGAGTTTGGCGAACGTTGACAAGGTGGTCGATGTGGGTTTGCATGACACGATCGAGGTTGCGAGATGCCCAATAGCGCTCCAATGCGACTGGGCTGATGGCGGTGAGCATCAACACGGCAAGCAGGCGTAAAAACACGGGCCACACTAGGCAAGGGGATGTACGGGGTGTGCAATTGGGCATGGGGGGGGGGTGGGG
>JAAXIL010000230.1 GCA_012270355.1 Psychrobacter sp. | reverse complement strand
CCATTATTTCTGTTTGTAGAGGATTGGGCTTAAATACCCCGATCGACGAGACAGGAAGCGACTCACCCGTTGATTTAATGTAGAGTTTATCGTTTTTCTTCAGCGTGCCTTGTCGCACTCGCACCAAAGACACCACGCCCAAATAATTATCGAACCACGAATCTATAATCAGGGCTTGCAATGGGGCATCACGATCACCCGTTGGGGCAGGAATCCGCTCGACTAAAGTTTGTAGCAACTCATCCACGCCCAAGCCCGACTTTGCTGATACTCTCGGAGCATCGATGGCTTCGATGCCGATAATGTCCTCAATTTCTTGAATCACCCGCTCAGGCTCAACTTGTGGCAAGTCGATTTTGTTCAAAACGGGCAACACTTCTAAGCCTTGATCCACTGCCGTGTAACAGTTAGCAACCGATTGGGCTTCAACCCCTTGAGCGGCATCGACGACGAGCAAAGCCCCCTCACAAGCGGCAAGAGAACGGGAAACTTCATAGGAAAAATCCACGTGGCCTGGCGTGTCGATGAAGTTGAGTTGATAACGTTCGCCGTTTGGGTGGTCGTAATACAGCGTCACCGATTGGGCTTTGATGGTGATGCCCCGCTCCCGCTCAATGTCCATGGAGTCGAGCACTTGAGCCTGCATTTCTCGGTCAGCGAGTGCCCCACACATTTGAATAAAACGGTCGGCAAGCGTCGATTTGCCGTGGTCAATATGAGCAATAATGGAAAAGTTACGAATGTTGGTTAATGCGGTCACGGATGATTAAAGTCTTCTTTAATTAAGGTAGGGAAATGGAGGCTAGTTTATCAGCTTTTAAGTGGGTTGTAATGTCTTAGGTTATCGCCTCTTTTTATAAGCATTCATCCAAGGCGACTTGCCAAAAAATGAGCCATTAAGCTGGGTTTGCTCAATCAAAAACTCACGAAACCGCAAATAATAGTCATTGTTAGGTTTTTGAGGGTTTTGCCAAAATTTAGCCAATGGCTTTTGGTCGGTCAGCTTCGGCACATTATAAATGGCTTTACCCATCACCTTGGTGGGGCGTTTATGGTAAATCGATTGCAAGCCCGTGGTGCTATTGACCGTAACCATGCCTAGACTGTGCCTGATAAGCGTAGGCAGGTGCATGTCACAGCCATAAAACACCCGTTCGCTCATGTCATGTTGGTTGGCTAAATCAGCGATAAACCGTGCATAATTGCGATGCCCTCGGTCTAGAGGGTGATGTTTAAATACCAACAAATGATTAGGATCGGCGTGAGCGGCAAAGCTCTTAATCACCTCGGCAATAAACTCTTTGACGTCGGCATAGGGACTGTGATCAATGATTTGCGAGTCATTATGCACTTGCAAGCTCACCAAAAAATAACGCCCGTCTGCTTGAGTCTCGAGAAACTTTTGTAGTTGTTTGTCAGGCAGATAGCCCTTGAACTTTTTGTAAGGCACTGAAAGCCATGCCCCTGCTTCCTTCCATGCACTCATGCCTCGATAATGGCGGTAGTGCGGGTATTTATCTCGCTTTACATAATCGGCGATGTAATAAATGATGGTGGCAAGGGCAAGGTGATAGAATCGGTTATTGGTGTACAGCGGATGGTCATTGGCTTTGGGCAGGTGTGGAATCTCAGAGAAATCGAGGCGAGAATAGCCGTTGATGCCCTCTTCTTGAAACGTGATGTAATCAGGACGCAGATAGCCTTCTTCAAACACAAAAAAATCAAGGTCATTTTGCTCGCACAACTCAGCCGCTTGCCGATGATGCGGGCGAGAATCGCCAAAACACACCACCGCTTCGATGCGATTGGTATTGATAAAGTCATCTAAAAATGGGCTGAAATCTTCAACGCTACCTGTATAACTGACCGCACCTGCATGACGGTAAAATAAGGCATCGCCTGCATTAAAGTTGATTTTGTAAACGTCAATATCTTGGTGTTTCAAAAACGTGGCAAACCGATGAAAAAACGTCCCCATTTTGCCTTGCAAAAGTAGCACCCGCTTGTGCGTCATTAACTTTTGCATGGATACTGTCATAACCGTCGCTCAAAACCAAAATAAAATCAAAATTATACAAAATAATCTGCATGGATGTGGATGGGGGCAAAGTTTAGAGGGGATAGCGTGTGACGTCAACTTGATTATGTCTAAAGCGGTTTAAAAACAGGACATGATTTCTCATACCACTTTGCAATAACTTAGTCATCAAGCTGGGGCATATTAACGAATACCCGTTTGGCATTTGAACACTTTTGATGAATACGAATCAGGTTTTGACTGATATAATGAAAATTATTAATCATTTGCTTTGCAAGATAAAAAGGTAACGGTCATGCTTGATTTGAGACACTTAACCATGATGCAAGCCCTGCGAGATCACGGTTCATTGGCCAAAGCCAGTGAGGAGATGCACCTTACTGCCTCTGCGGTGTCGCATCAGCTAAAAGAGTTAGAAAATTATTTTGGCATCACGCTGGTGAATCGTCGTACTCGCCCTGTGACGTTTACGCCTGCAGGGCAGGAAATTTTGGCATTGGCAGACAGCACCGTGCCACAAATCAATCATACTAAAGTCACTTTGAAACGCTTGGCACACGGGCAGACGGGACGACTCAAACTGGCGTCTGAGTGTCACAGTTGTTTTGATTGGCTGATGCCGATACTTGGTGAGTTTCGTGCCGATTGGGGTGAAGTGGAGATTGACTTTGCTACTGGCTTTGAGCCCTATCCGCATGACATGGTGCAAAGTGGCGAGGTGGATGTGCTGATTACGACAAGCAAACTGCTAATGAACGGACTGACCTATCTGCCTTTGTTCGAGTACGAAAGTCGGCTCGTGCTTGCCCCAACGCACCCACTGGCAAAACAATCGACCATCACGCCCGATGATTTAAGTGAGCAAACTCTCATCGCCTACCCCGTCGAAGCCGATCGACTAGACATCATGGAAAAATTCATGCTCCCCGCAAACAAGCAATTTGCCGAAATTCGCACCACTGAGCTAACCGCCATGCTGATTCAACTGGTGGCGAGCGAGCGAGGTGTGGCAGGATTGCCCGATTGGGTAGTGGCGGATTATGAAAAAAAAGGTTGGGTCATCTCAAAGCGGTTGGGGTATGACAAAAATGGTATCGTCTGCCAACTTTATGCCGCGGTGCGTCAAGACAGTTTGGCATTGGCGTTTATGCAAGGGTTTGTTGGGTTGTTGGGTCGGCTAAAAGACAATGTAAAATAAAGGGGGTTTTAGCAGATATGTTATCGAATAATTTGCATCACCCCCAAACCAACTGCATCGCATAAAAGCCAATGGCGGTTGCTAAGAGTGTCAAGCCAACGTGCAAACCAATCAGACCTAGTCACGCCAACCCATTACCTGATTGCAAAAGTGCCAATACTTCCCCGCTAAACGTGCTAAACGTGGTCAATCCCCCCAAAAAACCCGTGATGATAAACCCCTTGAGGGGATCATGCCAAAGGTTTGGCTGGGTCATGTTCAGTTTGGTAAATGTCACCAACGCCATGCCAATAAGCAGTCCGCCCAGCACGTTCGCAATGAGCGTGCCTAGTGGCAACCAGTCAGGTAGCCAATTAGATAACCATTTAGACAACCATTTAGACAACCAAGACGACCCATCTCCAAACACACTGACCGTATTAAAACGGCTTAGCCACGCCCGCACGCACGCCCCAAGCCCTGCTCCAATACCGATGGCTAACCAATTCATTTCAGATCCTTTTAACCAACGGCTGGCAAGTCGGTAAGCGACCATCTCGGCACACAAGCGACTTGTAAATCATCGCTTTGCCCTGCCTGCAAGCGTTGCCACCCTGCATAGGCAATCATCGCTCCATTGTCGGTGCACAGCTCAAGCGGGGCATAAAACACCTGAGCATCTATTTTAGCGAGCTCGGCTTCTAGCAGTTGGCGTAAATGCGTGTTGGCACTCACCCCGCCCGCTATCACCAATCGGCTCATGCCTGTTTGTTTAAGTGCCTTTACGCATTTTTTGACTAGCGTATCGACCACGGCGTGCTGAAAGCTGGCAGCAATGTCCGCCCGAATTTGTGGGTCATTGCTTGAGCCTTCCGTATCCTTAATCAGATTATGCACTGCCGTTTTCATACCACTAAACGAAAAATCCAACCCTTTATGTAACATGGGGCGAGGCAGGTCATAAACATTGGGATTACCTGTTTCTGCAAGTTTAGCCACGTTGGGTCCTCCTGGATAGGGTAAACCCAGCATTTTGGCAGTTTTGTCAAAACACTCGCCTGCTGCATCGTCAATCGACTCGCCTAAAATCTCATATTGCCCCAATCCGTGTGCCGCCACAAGAAAGGTATGCCCGCCCGACACGAGTAGTGACACAAAACGGAATTATGGCGGATTTTCGCCAATGAGGGGCGAGAGCAAATGTCCTTCCATGTGATGCACGCCAATCGCTGGCACGTCTAAGGCAAATGCGAGCGTGCGACCAAATAACGCTCCTGTCATGAGTGCCCCAATCAGCCCAGGTCCTTTGGTGTAGGCGATGGCATCAATGTCTGACTTTTTGAGCTGACATTGCTCAAGCAGTTCGGTGAGCAATGGCACCAATTTACGAATATGATCCCGACTGGCAAGCTCAGGCACCACCCCGCCATAAGTAGCGTGTAGCTCAATTTGTGAATACAACACTTGCCCAACCAAACCATGATTGGCACTGCTCATCTGCTCGCTATCAAAAATGGCAAGCCCCGTTTCATCGCACGAGGTTTCTAATCCCAATACTTTCATGCTTCTATTTGATTACTCACTTAAGTTTATGTAGGGCAGTGTAACCCAAACCCTTTTAGAAAAAAACCGCTTGCCATCTGCGGTAAAA
>JAAXIL010000181.1 GCA_012270355.1 Psychrobacter sp. | reverse complement strand
ATGCGGTTGTGATCAAGCCGTGCCACCGCACGCACACCCGTGTCTGTTCCCCAACCGACACCGAATTGGGCATCTCGTGGGCGGTCGCTGTCCACAAACACATAAACCGGCACTTGTTTGCTTACCGCAACGTAGGCAGGGGTTTGTATTTCCTCAAGTTCAGGGGGCGTAAAGTCTTCTGGCAACTCATCCGAATCGGCAAACGGAATTGGGTCGTCGGGCAATAGTTTTTCTGCAACATCGCTGATGCCATCAGAAATATGCCCGAGCAAGTTAGTCGCTTCCTCTTCAGTTTCATCCAGCACTCGGTCGTCAGGCAGACTGCTAAGGCGATTTGCTTTATCTTTGACCGCATCTAATTTTTCAGCGGTTTCGGCATCAATGGTGAAGTCGATGGGCTCAATGTCGTCTGGTAGCGTATCGGCTTGCAGACTGTCGTCGGCTGAATCCGCATTGTCCATGTCGGCGGATAAATCGCCTGTTTGAGTCGCTTTGCCCCCGTCATTATCATCGAACTCTAGCGTGGCATTTCCTGCTTGCGGGTCGCTCTCGGATACGTTGAGCACCGATACGTCGGGTTCGACGACTTCGACGTTAATCACGTTAAAGTAGCGACTGGACGCTAAATCGTTGGTAAAGGACGTGATGGCAGGGCGATAAAACGGATCGCCTGAACTAAAATCGTAAATGCGATGCAACAGTTCGGGATACAGTGGCAATTTATCGGGGTCGGTGGTGAGGGTTTTGCTGTCTCTGTCTAAGGTGAAATACACCACGTCGCCAAACTCATACCGCTCGCCTGTGTCATAAATCAAGCTGACGTCGGCAGTATTGTCAGGCAAAATGATGTCTGCCGAACGGTCGAGCCACGCCCCTTCATAAAAGCCAAAGCGTTGTTTTTGGGCTTCGACATTGGCGATGGTTGATTTGAATGTGCCTTGATTGAACACATCGCCCACTCTTGGGGGAGCAATGTCCTCTATGCTGGCAAACTCGGGTAGCGTTTCGCCCTCCCCTCGAACGTCGACGATGCGACTGGTGACCAGCACAGGCTCGCCCACTTCTTCGACAATCACGTCAACCGTGCGATCGTCTCGTTTTACAAAACTAAATTTGGTATCGAAATAGCCGACCGCTTCTGACGCATCTTGGGCTTCGCCACTCAGTTTGGGCAAAGCAACCGTAAAGTCGGAAATGGCTTCGACGGTAATGTCGTCAATAGATGCTTTGATAGTTTGCTAGGGCTGAACGTCGGTGGGGGCTTTAACAAGAACGGGTTGTCCATTGGCATCGGTTTGGCTGGCATCTTGTACATAAACATCGGCATCGAGATTAGCAAACCCAGCATAGCCGTCATTAAACACACGGTTATATAACCTGCGAAAAAAGCCTTCGTCACTGTCACCACGAGCTTGAACGGTATCGGTTTGTTCATTGTTTGAATCTGGGTCGGCGGGATTGGTTGAGTCCGTTTGTGAGTCAGACGCTGTATATTCTGGTAGATAATCGTCGGGGTTTAGGGTTTCGTAGTTTGCTAAGGTGCTGGTTGGTTGGTCGGTGGTGTTGAGAGTTGACTCTTGTTGAGAATTGTTAATGGTGTTCGCTTGAGTTTTAGCGGTGTCGGTAGGGTTGATACTGTAATCTATGTCATCTCTTGCTAAATCATCATTAGCTACCTCATTGTTTGCTAAATAGTCGTCGGTAGGCGAAATTTGCACGTCTTGCACAGTGTTGGGGTTGTTTGTCCGATTTTTTGCTAATTCATTGGTGCTAAAGTCATCTTGAGCTAAAGTGCTGTCGGCAATCTCTTGGCGGGCTTGGCTGACCGAAGGTAAATCAGAAACAGGGACGCTGACGTTCACTAGATCGTCGTCTAACCCAATCGGGGGCGTGGTATCGCCCAAACGGGCAACGGGTAGATTACTGTTATTGAAGTCATTGTATAGGCTAGCGTTGTTGTTTAGATTGGCGTTGATGCTTTGGGCATCCGTTGGCGTGTTGACCATTGGAATTGCCGTAGGAAATGACGTACCTTCATCGTCATTATTCGCATTTAATGGGCTATATTGTTCGTTGCCAAATTCTGCTTGAGCTTGAGCCAGTTCCTGTTCGATTTGCTCGGGCGATAGCACTTCGGCGATTAAAGGTTGAGGCGAGACAGGTCGTGTAGGAACAGGTTGCGATGGGTTGGCGGACGGGTTTGAGGTAACGGGATTATTTGATTCCGTGTTATTAAGATCACTGTTATTAAAGTCGCTGTCGTTAAACTCGCCCTCACCATTGCTATCATTTGAGCCAAACGCATCAAACACATCATCAAATGGCATATCATCGACGGGCGAAAAATCGGTATCGTTGGCTTGTTCGCTGTCTACAGTTTCTAATCCCTCATCATTGACTGCTTCAATCGCATCATTTGAGTTGCCCTCTAAGTCATCATTTTGCAACGTCTCACGGCGATAATCCTCGAGCACGCTTGGGTCGATGTCGCCTCTATCTACCGCTTGTTTTAGTTTTAGGGCAGTAAGGGCTTGCTCAAGCTGGGCGTCGTTGATTTGCTCCGTATTATTTTCGCCACCGTTGTCATTACTATTGCCATTGCTGGTGCCATTGTCGCTGGTTTGGGCGTCGTTGGTTACTGCATAGACGGGCAAAGACAGTGTTGTGGCAAGGCTTAAGCCACACACAACTACCACAGGGCGACACGCTCGCCGAACGCCTGTTACTCCTAATAAAAGAGGATTTAAATATTGAGCAACGGCTTTGGCAGAATTTTTCGGACACAAAATTGGCAGGGTGGGCATGGATTTTCTCAAGCAGTAATTAAAAGCAGTAATTAAATAGACGCTAAACAATTATGACAGGTTAAAAAATTATCGCTATCATACCGTGAACCGCTCATTGGATTAAGTGTTTTTTACTTAGGGCAATTTTAAGACAATTAATTAATGCGTTATCTAGAAACTTAGATTGGATTTACCCTCATCTTGAAAGGAACAAACATGGCATCGCAATTTTCCCTTTTTCGTCACCGACGCTTTACGCCCATGTTTTTTACCCAGTTTTTGGGGGCGTTTAACGATAACTTTTTTAAGCAAGCCTTGATTTTGCTCTTGACCTACACAGGTGCCGCTGCCCTGGGCATGGACATCGCTTTGCTCAATAATCTTGCTGCGATGCTGTTCATCTTGCCATTTTTTTTGTTTTCGGCACTGGCAGGACAATTGGCGGATAAATATGATAAGTCTCGCTTGACGAACTACATCAAAATTTTAGAAATCATCATCATGGTGCTGGCAGGGGTCGGGCTGATTTTTGAGCTGTATTGGCTATTGTTCGTTGCCCTATTTTTGCTCGGTACACAGTCGACCTTTTTTGGTCCGATTAAATATGCATATCTGCCGCAAGCCATGCATGATGATGAGCTGGTCGGAGCAAACGGGCTGTTTCAAACTGGCACATCGCTGTCGATTTTGCTGGGCATGATGGTGGCAGGCATAGTGGCTACGCTAAACGGCTCTGTGTAGTGGGTGGCGGGGATGCCGCTGCTTTTTGCCAGTTTGGGCTATGTTGCGGCTCGGTTAGTACCTGCCACCCCTGCCCCACAACCTAATTTAACGGTGGATTGGAACATTTTTCGCACCAGTTGGCAGACGATACAATATTTGCGGACTTTGCCGTTGCTGTTTTTTATCATCATGGGCAACAGTTGGTTTTGGTTTTATGGGGCAACGTTTTTGACGCAAACGCCTGAGTTTAGCAAAGTGATTTTGCATGGCGATGAAACGGTGGTGATATTTTTACTCACGCTGTTTTCGGTGGGGGTCGCCATTGGCTCACTACTTTGTAAAACTTTGACCCGTAATCAAGTGAGCTTTAAGGTGTTGCCGTTTGGCATTGCAGGTTTAAGTCTGTTTGCGATTGGGTTATTTTGGGCATTATCACGGCTTGATTTTACAGTGGATGAAGGGGCACTTTTAGGGGTGATGGATGTGGTATCCATGCCCTCTGCATGGTGGGTATTTATCTGTTTGTTTTTGCTTGGCTTTAGCGGGGGCATTTACATTGTGCCATTGTATGCCGCCATGCAAGCCTATTCGCCCGTCAGTCATCGGGCAAGGGTCATCGGAGCGAACAATATTTTTAATGCCATTTTTATGGTCGGGTCGGCGATTTTTTCGATTGTGATACTAAGCGTGATTGGACTAACTTTGCCTCAACTTTTTTTAATCACGGGCATCATAAACTTGGCGTTTGGCATCTTTTTGTATCGCAAATTAAAAGCAAAAGAGCAACAGACGGATTTAACGCCGTCGGATACGCTATAGCGTTTGCCGATTGTCACCAATCAAACTTTTATCCCATTATAAACATAACTCATCATTCATCATGCCGACCCACTCAAATTCACCGCATACTCAAATCGACACCGATACTAAATCATCTCAAGAACCGCCTGTCCGCAAGCGGTTGCGGTTTTATCATGAATTACCATTAAGTGAATTTACATTAAGCGATGCGGTATTCACTCGCCTTGCCAAACCATTGCGTCCTGCCTATCCGCTGATTCTAATTGACTTAGAAGACGAGCCCTCACCACAAACCGAAGCGGTTGCTGTTGCCGTAGCAGGCGTGGGTGTGATTGATGAAGAATTGGTGCGACTGGCTCAGGAAGAGTTGTGCCCAAATGGAGACCATCAACCGCAGTTTCAACATCTTGATGGTGAAGCTGACGCTTCAAAGGTAAATAACACAGACTCGCATAAAACAAACTCTGCTCATGTGGATTCGGAAGCATCAACCAAAAAAACAAAAGATTCAAAACAATCAGGCGAAAACAACTTGCCTGTAACTGCTGATGAAGCCATTGCCGAAGCCGATGACCCTGCTCAAGATGCGGTCAAAGACGACAACAATCCTTCAAGTGTAGACTTGGATGAAGCCGCTGAAAAAAGTGACGTTGACCCTCAAG
>JAAXIL010000132.1:3231-5023 GCA_012270355.1 Psychrobacter sp. | reverse complement strand
CCTATCAGCCGTGATGACAGTCTCAAAGTCGCCGTCACCCGCACGCCGCCTGTCACCGAGCGTAATTGGAATGACAATCAAGGCATGGTAGCGTGGGAGTTTAACGTGCCGAGTAAACAGTCACAGGTGATACGCTCAACCTCCCAAATCAGTTACCCTGCCAATAAGATATTGACTGGTGATCGATAAATGATACTTACTCAGCAAATCAGTTTTAAGCGATGATGTTTATTTTTACCAAAAATCTTGCGCCCCATAAACGTTTATCAAAGGAATACTATGTGTATTGTCGCCATTGCTTGGCAGTTGTTTGACGAGCTGCCATTAGTGCTATTGTCTAATCGCGATGAGTTTTTGCAGCGTCCGACAGAGAAGCTGCATCAATGGCCTGATCAGCCGATTTATGCAGGGCGTGACCGTCAAAGCGGCGGTACATGGCTAGGTATTCATCAGCAGTCGCTAACAGATACAGTAGGCGAGGATGACACTATTTATCAGCAAAATGGACGCTGGGCGGCCGTATTGAACTTTCGGGACGGTGTGCAGGCAAGTGCCAATGAACGTTCGCGTGGTGAGTTGGTAACGCGTTTTTTGACCAGTACGCTCAGTCCGATGGCGTTTGCACGACAGATTGATTTGCGCAATTATGCAGGCTTTAATCTGATCGTCGGTGACGCTCGGCAAGCAGTCATTGTTAATAATCGTGGTCATGCACCTACGCCACTGCATACAGGATTGCATGTGATTTCAAACGGGCAGCCAGAGGATAGCTGGTTTAAGCCTGAGCGGTTGCGTGGGCGTTTACGCCAAGAGGTGTTGCCATTGATTGCCGAGGACAGCGCGGCTAGCTACTGGCAAGCAGCTGCATTCAATGTGTTGTCAGATAATACCAAGGCACCGGATGATCAGTTGCCAGATACAGGGATGAGCACTGAGCTTGAACAGACCCTATCCTCTGTCTATATTGAGCCTGTGAGCTTTGGTAATGCTGACACCAGCAAGCCTACTTATGGCACACGAACCCAGAGTATTTTGACCTTGAGCAAAAATGGCGGGGTAGATTCAGAGATCACCGCTCACATTGTCAGTCGAGAGTATCCACATTCAGTGGCTAGTGAGTAAAAACTTATTATTCAATGTCAGTGATAACTTCTACTGATTTCACGAGAACCTATACATCATTATTAAAACCATTCACACAAAAAAGCCTGCATCACTGGATACAGGCTTTTTGTAATATGACAAACAATAAAAGTACGTTTTACTGATTAAGACTGGATCAAATGATTGCTTTGCTCAGGCAAGATCAGCTCTTGCTTTAAGGGTAGCTCACGTACCAGCTCTTGTAGGGCGCGACGATACACGCCTCGTTTGAAGTGAATCACTTGTCCGAGTGGATACCAGTAGCTGACCCATTGCCAATGGTCAAATTCAGGTTTCCCTTCATCAAAGCGGATGTGTTGGGTATTCGGCTCATCTAAGCGTAGCAAAAACCATTTTTGTTTTTGCCCAATACACAACGGAAATTGCCCACGCCGAACAAAGCGTCTCGGCAAGCGGTAACGTAGCCAGTCATTGGTGACGGCGAGTAGCTCAACATGGTGCGGTAGTAAACCGACCTCCTCATAGAGTTCACGATACATGGCATCGACAGGCGACTCGCCCGCATCAATGCCCCCTTGCGGAAACTGCCAAGAATCATGCCCGACACGTTTTGCCCACAGCACTTGCCCTTGTGTATTTGCCAAGATGATGCCGACGTTGGCTCGAAAGCCATCTGCATCAATCATGG
>JAAXIL010000132.1:0-3131 GCA_012270355.1 Psychrobacter sp. | reverse complement strand
GAAAAAAATGACACCTGATTTTTGCTATAAAATGTTTCACTTTGTCGTTTAGCTAAGTTTATCCATATTCAGCATTGTTAAGCAGTACCGAGCTAGGCTTTGACTGTGCGATAATTAAGTCACACCAATAATAAAAGATGGCATGACATGAACATTCTTATTCTTTACTCTACTGTTGACGGGCATACCCAGCACATTTGCGAGCATATCAAACATTTTTTAGAGTCCCATGCTGTAGAGTCGCAAGCGAACATGACCATCACGATGATGGCATTGGATGCGTTTTATGAAACAAGGGGTGAGCAGGATAAGGTTGCCAGTCAGCTCGGTGAATTTGACATGCTCATCTTTGGGGCAAGTATTCGCTACGGCAAGCATCGCCCACAAGTTAGCGAATTTATTAAACAACACAAAGATACCCTAGCTAGGCTTAAGACAGGCTTTTTTTCGGTCAATTTGGTGGCTCGCAAACCTGAGAAAAACACGCCCGAAACTAATTCTTATATTAAAAAATTGCTTGAGCAAACCGACTGGCAACCCGATGTGGTGGCAGTGTTTGCAGGCAAATTGGATTATGGTATTTATCGCTACGTCGATAAGCAAATGATTAAATTTATTATGTGGATGACCAAAGGTCCGACGCATTCAGATAAGCCGATTGTGTTCACCGATTATGCTCGGGTCGATGCGTTTTGTGAGCAGATGTTGGCACTGACAACGAAAAATTCATAGCCTATCACCCTCAATTTCCAAGCACCCGCTTCGCCTCGATAAACGTATTGCAATGGGCAGTGACGACAGTATCAACGTCTTCACTATAGCCCCCGCCCATCACTACCGCTACGGGAATGCCGTTTGCTTTAGCCGTTTCAAACACAAACGCATCTCGTGCTTGGCAACCTGCTAGGCTCATCGCCAGTTTGCCAAGCTTATCCGTTGCCAGCACGTCCACGCCAGCTTGATAAAATATCAAATCGGGCTGAATGTCTTGTATCAGCTTGGGCAAAGTCTCCTGCAATGCAGACAAATAGGTTGAATCATCCGTGTCATTCGGCAAAGCGATGTCCAAATCCGATGGCACTTTTCGAAACGGGTAATTCTTTTCACCGTGCATACTAAACACAAAAGCCCGAGGTTCATTCGCCAAAATGCTGGCGTTGCCATTGCCTTGATGCACGTCCAAATCAACGATTAAAATTTGGCTTGCCTCATTTCGAGCAAGTAGCAAATTGGTTGCTATCGCCACGTCATTAAGCACGCAAAACCCTTCGCCATGATCAGCAAACGCATGATGCGTCCCCCCTGCCACATTTAGCGATACGCCTTGTCCATTCGCCAAGCTCTGTATGGCAAATTTCGCACATTCATAAGTCGCATGAGCAATGTATCGCCCTCGCTCGACCAGTTTTACCGTCATCGGAAAACCGATGGGTCGGGCTTCTTTTGCAGTGAGCGTTTGGGTTTTGAGTTTGTGCCAATACTCAGAGGTGTGCGTGGTGAGAATTTCCGCTTCGGTCAGCATAGTCGGGGCAAAAAAGTTTGCCTCACTCACCACGCCCTCTGCCAACAATCGCTCAGGTATCAGCGTGTATTTTTGCATCGGAAACCTGTGCTTGTCGGGCAACTCGTAGCGGTAGATGTCGGAGTAGGCAATTTTGATACCCTGCTTTAATTTACTTGCCGTATTATTCATATGGCATCACCTTGCCTCGATGGGTTGTTTTGGTTGATTTTGCTATACTAACGGGCATCGCTTTGGTTCTCAACTTACACTTAATTCCTGCCTAATCCTACTTAACTGGTCTTATGGTCGATTTACCTGCCCTGCTTGATATTCATACCTATTTATTGTACGCCTCATGAAACTTTTGTTTCGTACCGACACTCTATATACTTGCCCACTTCTTACTTTTAAATCTTATACCCTTACCGAAAAATAAATTCTTAGCATCAAACTTGCTTGCTGTCACACCGACTGTCATGGGTTTACAGACGGCACTAAATTTCGTTATGTTAGTTTTTGGATTTGGGATCATTTAAAAGGTTTGCCATATTGAGCTTATTGAAACACCCCATGAAACACAAACCCTCTTCTGCATTTAAACGTGCTTCTCAAGTGTCATTAGTCTTGTTGGGCACCCTCGCTTTAACAGGGTGTGACCGCACCAACACCTACCAATATCGCAACCAACAAGACTGCGAAAAAGATTGGGGCGAACAGGATTGTGACCGCAACGGGGAATATCGCTCGGGCGGATTTTTCTTTTTTGGTTCGGCTCGTCGCTATCAAGCTGACAAAGCCCAGCATGCCCAGCGGGTAAAAAGAGGTGGATTTGGTAGCCGTTTTAGCTCAGGCAGAAGCTGATTTACCCTTCATGGTGACTAACGCACAATGGCAAGCTTGGTTCTTGAATATATGACATTACATGAGTTGTGCTGACCAAACCTTAGCATTATTAGTACTATATGAGAGCATCATCATTAAACAGCAGATCTCTTTGACCAGCACACCTATTTAAAAAATCACATTAAGAAGTATTAATTAGAGCAGTTTATGTTACGGCAAGCGGTCACCCCAAGAGCTCACTGGCAAGCCCGTCTAGAACGTTTGGGCTTTGATTATCACAGTATGGATGGCAGTTATTGGCAAGAAGATGCGTACTACTCATTTTATGCCAAAGAAATAGACCTGCTTGAAGATGCGTCTAATGAACTGCATCACATGTGTCTTGACTTAGCCGAAGAGATTGTAAAACGAGGCAATTATGAGCAGTTGGGCTAATCTGCCATGATCGCTCAACTGATTGAAGACAGTTGGCGGCAGCGACAGCCCTCATTGTATGGGCGGTTTGACTTGGTGTATCACGACCCCAAAACACCCCCGAAATTATTAGAATACAACGCTGACACGCCCACCGCACTATTTGAAGCTAGCGTCGTGCAGTGGTATTGGTTACAAGACAATTTTAGAGACGCTGACCAATTTAATGGCATTCATGAGCACTTGCTTGCTCAGTGGCGAACCGTCATGTCAGTAAGAAACCCTAGGCGACCTATCACATTTGGGCAGGCAAATCGCCCTACCATCACTTTTGCCACCATTACAGACAGCGTCGAGGACACGGTCACTT
>JAAXIL010000073.1 GCA_012270355.1 Psychrobacter sp. | reverse complement strand
CCAACCTCTGTTTTTTTTAGTGCTGGAGATATTTTATAGGGATATAAAAAAAATTTGTATGGTTTATAGATGGGTGGCAATGTAAGATATAATTTTCGCTTGTAAGAATGACAAATTGCTTTTGAATGACTTTAATGTGGCTTAAATGCACCAAACCATCATCATGTCTCGCTTTATAAAAATTTTACTCACTGGCTTTGCAAGTCTTTTTTTAAGCACGATTGTAAGTGCGGATTTGCCTGAGGTTGTCGAGCAAGGATTAAACAAAGCTGGACTAGATAATAAAAATATCAGTTTGATTATCCAACCAATAAATACTCCGCAAACCTCTAAATTAAACCCTTATTATTTACAACTTCAACAAGACTTATTAGAGCAGGCAAACACTCAATCATCAATTTCGAGTGTTGATACAGATTCTACTTTGAATGAAGCAAATGAATCGCTTTATTTATCGCCTCAAGTCCTAACTCAACTACCTTTGTCAGACAGTATTGAGCATTTGTCAAACGTCGCTCGCACGCCTGCCAGCACCATGAAACTGATTCCTACTTTCATCGCCTTAGACCAATTGGGATCGGATTTTCGTTGGGTGACGCAAGTTTATTATACAGGGGTAAAAATAGGAGGCACCTTGCACGGTGATCTTATTATTAAGGGCAGTGGCGAGCCAAAAATGACGCATGAGCGATAGACCATGTTGTTGAATCATGTTCAACAGGCGTGCATTTGACTTATCGATGGCAACATCATTTGGGATGGGTCGATATTTCAAAAAGTGGGCAAAGACCCAAGTCAATTCGACAATAAACCGCTCAGACCCTATAACGCCAGTCCTGACGGTTTTTTGGTTAATTTTTCCAGTGTTGGGATGACCTCACTACCCAGTAAAAATGGCACAATGCGACTGACTTATAAACCGAGTTTGGCAGGTTATCGTTTGCCGAATCTGATTGATACCCGTTCGGGGCGTTGTCGTACCGCCAAACAAAGCCTTGCCCCCATATGGCAAGCATCTGGCTTACAGTTTAATAAAAATTTACCATCGGCTTGTGGATTACACACGTTTTACATTGCTTATCCTGACCCTAAAGTGTTTGCTCAAAAAGTCGTTCAAGACATTTGGCAAACGCTGGGTAATACCCTAACAGGTGAGGTATTGAGCATTGAGGATACTTCGATTCTCGAACAACTAAACCAAGATAAAGTAGGTTTACTTAGCTTTGGGGTAAAGTTACCCATCGTCAACTATCCTTCTCAGCCTTTAGCCCAACAAATCTATGATATCAATCATTATTCTAATAATGTCATGACCGAACAGGTGTTACTATCGCTACCTGTTTATGATGATAAAAAGTCGATAAACCATTCAAATTATAGCGTGGCAATAAAATATGTAGATGATTGGTGGCAAACCCATTTAAGCAGCCAGCCTCCATATTTGACCAATGGTTCAGGGTTGTGCCGAGACTGCAAAGTGACGGCAAACAATCTTGCCGAATTGCTGGCATATGCGTATCAACATCCTGAGTTTGAAACCTATTTGCAATCGCTCGGGGTGGCGGGGATAAGCGGGACAATTTATGCTCATAAAAAGCGGTTGCCGAACTCACTAGCCATTGGGCGGGCATGGATAAAAACGGGCACGCTTGATAACGTGACGGCGATGGCGGGCTATGTACACGGCAGTTCGGGGCAAGATTATGTGGTGGTCGGCATCATCAATGCAGATAGCGAGCAAAAGCTTAATACCACTCAGGCAAGACGCACGCTCGATGCCGTGTTGAATTGGACAGCTAGACATTAGAGGTAGTAATAAACTGGTATGACAAACAAAAAAAGCAACCATTAAAATGGTTGCTTTTATGCCACTTAGTTGTTCAAATTAGTTGACACGCTTCCAGACTTGGGTTCGTCCAAACACAGGTGAACCGACATAGCCACGAAGCTTGAGGGTTTGACCATCAGAGCTAAGGTTGACTTTGCCCGAATAAGTCTTGCCGGTTTCAGGGTCAACCAGTTTGCCATCCGTCCACTCATTGTTTCCGTTAGCTTTTAAACCAGACAAAATGGGTAAGCCAATCACTGGCTTGTTTTTTAATGCACCCTTGCACGGTGTGCATACTGCTTTGGCATGAGCTGGATTAGCAACGCTATAAATTTTGCCTGAAACCACACCGCCAGATTCTGTCATGGCGATGACTGCCTTTTTTTCACCTGTCTTTTCATCGACGGTTTGCCATTTGGTATTGTGCAATGAGCCTGCATGTGCCGTAGTTGCTAATAAGCCAGCAATAGCAGTGGCAGGAAATAATTTGGTTAAAGTTTTCATCATCGACTCCTTTCGATTGATTATGCGTAAAGCATGGAAGATAAGCTATTTGAATAGAGCTAATAAAAAGGTCTTAAAATAGCACTTACAAACATAGCCCAAATATATTATCGGTGAATAACACATTTGTCGAGTATTTGAAAAAATTTATTACTGAATGTCGCTTAAGATTGATTCTAACCTCGGGCAGTAAACTCATCGAAAAATGTATTTTATGGCATTTAACAACATATATATTCCACTCGGGCATAAGAATTTATCTCATTATCGCCATAAATCAGTTATCATACTTGGCCTAAATTTATAATAATCCACTTTGTAACATTACAAATCTGACAACTAAAATTGGAATGATTGATTATGGCTAAATTTCACACCGAAACCGTCACCGATGTTCATCATTGGAACGACTCACTATTCACCATAAAAACCACACGGGATGCAGGTTTGCGTTTCCGTAATGGTGAATTTGCAATGATTGGCATCATGGTTGACGGCAAGCCACTCATGCGGGCGTATTCAATTGCCAGCCCCAACTATGAAGACTATATGGAATTTTATTCCATCAAAGTCCAAGATGGTCCTTTGACCTCACGCTTACAGCACATTCAAGTGGGCGATGAGTTAATGATTAGCAAAAAGCCTACGGGCACGCTCGTCCTTGATGACTTATTGCCGGGCAAGCATCTATATATGCTCGCTACTGGCACAGGGCTTGCCCCATTTTTGTCGCTCGCTCGTGACCCTGAAGTCTATGAAAAGTTTGATAAAATTATTTTATGTCATGGCGTACGTCGGGCGGATGATTTGGCTTACCAAGAGCTGTTTGAAGAAACCTTACCCAATGATGAGCTTTTTGGTGAATGGTATCAAGAAAAATTCATCTATTACCCAACCGTAACCCGTGATGAATTCCGCAATACAGGACGCATCACAGATCTTATGCGATCAGGTAAATTGTATGAAGACATCGGGCTTCCTGCAATGAATAAGGAGGATGATCGAGTGATGATTTGTGGTTCAATGCCATTTAATAACGACGTTAGCGAGATTTTGGATAGTTATGGCATGACCGTGTCGCCTCGCATGGGTGAGCCTGCCGATTATGTGGTAGAAAGAGCATTCGTTGGCTAGTTAAATTTTTTCCTAAGTAAGCTAAAGCTATCTGCTCTATTAGTATGATACGACAGCCTCTTATCTATTTGCTTGACCTAAAACGTCAGTTGCAAAGTGGATAAGAGGCATTTTGCGTTATGGTGTCACGGTATTATGGTGTATAGTATCGGGCTAAATTTTACGAATTACGTTACTAGATTTTATTCAAAACTATGACAGACTTGACTGACACAAAATTCGATTATAAATCCACATTAAACCTTGCTGACACGGCATTTCCCATGCGGGGCAACCTCGCCAAACGGGAACCGAACTGGCTTGCCGAATGGGAAGCCGATGATGTCTATGGCAAAATTCGTAAGGCTCGGGCAGGGCGTGATAAATACATTTTGCACGATGGTCCGCCGTATGCGAACGGGCAAATTCACTTGGGTCATGCGGTCAACAAGGTTTTAAAAGACATCATCACCCGCTCAAAAACCCTTGCAGGGTTTGATGCCCCGTATGTGCCAGGCTGGGATTGTCATGGTTTGCCGATTGAGCAAAAAGTGGAAGCCAAAGTGGGTAAGGTCGGGCAAAAGGTATCGGCAACCGAGTTTCGTAAACTGTGCCGTGAGTACGCTTCTAGTCAAGTGGAATTACAAAAAGCCGATTTTAAACGTCTTGGCGTATTTGGGGATTGGGACAATCCGTATTTGACGATGAACTTTCATCAAGAAGCCAACATCGTGCGGGCACTTGGCAAGATTTATGCGAATGGTTATGTCACTCGTGGCATGAAGCCCGTCAACTGGTGTTTGGATTGTGGCTCATCACTGGCTGAAGCCGAAGTGGAATATCAAGACAAAACGTCCGATGCGATTTATGTCGGTTTTGACGTAGTGGATACCGATGCTTTAGCGAAAGCAATGGGAATTGATGACGCTGAACAAGTGGATAATACGTGTGCAGTAATCTGGACGACCACGCCGTGGACACTGCCTGCCAACCAAGCGATTTCTGTGCATCCTGACATTGATTATAGCGTGGTGAAAACCGAAAAGGGCAATTTGCTTCTGGCGACAGACTTGATTGAGGATGCCTTACAAGCCTGCGGTTTTGAAAATTTAGGCATGATTGGGTCATTAAAAGGCGAAGCCTTAGAGAATCTAATGAGCCAGCATCCATTGATAGCGGATAGACATGTGCCGTTCATTTTGGGTGAGCATGTGACAACGGAAAGCGGTACGGGGCTGGTGCATACCGCCCCTGCTCATGGTGCCGATGACTATGTGGTCGCAAGCCAATATCATTTGCCCGTTGAAAATCCAGTAGCGGGCAATGGCGTGTATTTGGACACTGCCAAAGTATTCGTCGGTGAGCATATCTATAAAGCCCAGCCGAAAATCATCGAGCAATTACACAACACAGGTCATTTGCTAAATCATAGTAAATTCGAACATAGCTACCCGCATTGCTGGAGACATAAAACGCCCATTATTTTTCGGGCGACCCCACAGTGGTTCATCAGCATGACCGAAAAGGACGGCTCTGTTTACGAGTCAGAAGGCTTGCGAGCGAAGGCGATGGCAGCCATG